>CAUQMN010000063.1:0-6809 GCA_963518765.1 uncultured Campylobacter sp. | reverse complement strand
AAGGGGCTTGAATTACGAAGTCGCTCCCTTCCCCCTTAACAATCCCCCAACCCCTACGACGTGAGAAGTTGCTGCACTTCGTGCAGGTCTAAATTCGGCGCTAACGCGCTACGTATTCAAATGTACGTTTTCGCGATGCGGGTCTCGGTAACTCAAATTTGCAAATTTGACTTCAAATTTGAGCGTAAAGAGTCAAGGCGAAGTATTTTGAGATGATTTTTGGGGTTGCGCAGGTAAAATTTAGCGTAGGCTAGACATGTAGTCTGCCGAGCTAAATTTTAACCAGCTCCGCAAAAAGCGCTCAAAAGACAAGCCGTTTTATTAAATTTGTTCTCTTTGCCAGATTATTTTTTTTCCAAACCCCAGCGCATTATGCGTAAATTTAACCCAACCCAGACTCAAACTATAAAGGCTCGGGTTCATCGCCAAAGCGTAAGGAAACCGCGCAAAGTAGATTTTGCTTTGCTGTGCGGTTGCGGGGGCGGCTAGAGCGCGAAACTGCACGCCCTCTATCTTGCCGACTATTTTGGTATCAAGTGCAACCGTGCCGGCCACGCCAGGTTCAGCTAAAAACGCCTTCACGTGAGCGCTCTCCTCGCCGCCTGCAACGATAAAAGCCAAATTTTCCTCGTCAAAGGCGTAAAAGCAGCTTGCGCAGTATGGCTTGCCCTCGTCTAAAACCGCAAGGCTAAGCAAGTGCATCTTGCGGATAAATTTTAAAATTTTTTCATCCATTTCGTCCGCCTTAAGCGCTAAAAATTTGAGCCAAATTTGCCGACAGCCGGCTAAAATTTAGCGCCAAAAAGCAAGCCAAAATCAGCCAAAAAACAAAGATAAAAAGCTCGGTTCTGATAAATTTAGCCCCCGCTTTTTCGCGTTTAAATAAAGCCACCCCAAGCCCCGCCGCAAAGCCGCCGATAAAGCTAAAATAGTGCACCGCCGCGGGCTTAACGAAGCTTGGCAGTTTGCCCGCGAAAAATAGCGAAAATATCGTAAACGAGATCAAATTTGCCAGTAAAAAATAAAAAGTGACGACTGGAATTTGCGGGAAAAATCCGTGCAAAACAAAGCTCAAAACAGTCGCGCTAATGAGCAAAAATACGCGCGCGGCAAAACAGCACATTTTCATCCTTTTTTTGCGTGATTTTAGCGCAAGGGGTATTAAGAAAAAAGAAATTTAGCCGATATAAAGCCAAAAGGACGGCAAAAATCATGAAACTACAAAACTATCAAAGCGCGAGCCTAAACAGCTTTGATTTTAGCTTTAAAACCAGCGGCGGCGACGAGATAAATCTAAAAATGTACGACAACAAGACCGTAGACTATGCCAGCGCCAAAACAGCCGGCGCATCGGCATCTGCGCTCACTCTCACGCACGAGTACGGCTATAGTTTCTCGTATAAAGGCGACGGGCTAGACGCTCGCGATAAAGAGGAGCTGGCAGCCGCTCTAGAAAAGATAGCGCCTAGCATCGATAAATTTATGAAAAACGTCAAAGAGGGCGAGGATCCTATATTTTCGCGCGTTACAAATCTCGCAAACTCCCTTCGCAAAGAGCTTCCCGAGATAAAAGACGCAAATCATAAAAATTTTATCGCGGACGGCACGCTAAAGCTTTTTGATAGGCTGATGGAGCAAAACAAAGCGGGTAGCAGGCTGCTGCAAAACTCCAAAAAGCTCTTTGACGAGCTCATTTCTCAGCTGGATAGCTTTAAATTTTACGTTTAGTTCGCGGTTTAAAAATTTCGCTATAATTCATAAATTTTAAAAATAGGAAAATTTATGAATGCGAATGAAAAAATCACCCAAATGCTAAATCTCCAACAAAGCCTAAACGACGATACAAACGGCATCGGCTGGGAAAACGGCATAAACAAAAACGGCAAACTCATCAACTGGAAACGCTGCATATACATGGAGTGCGCCGAGCTCATAGATAGCTTTGCCTGGAAACACTGGAAAAGCATAAACGCACCGACTAATGAAGACAATCTGCGCGTCGAGGTCGTGGATATCTGGCACTTTTTGATGAGTTTGATGCTCGAGCAGTACAAGCTAAATAACCTCGGCGACATCGCAAAGCTCTCAAGCGACATCTGCGCTAGCAGCGGCTTTGAGGCGTTTTGCCGCGAACCGTTTAACGTCGCTGAAGAGAACATCTACGAGATCATAAACGACGTCGAAATGCTCATAAATAAATGCTCGGGTTTTGAGTATTCGCTCTTTGACCTGCTTAAAATTTACTTCTCGATGAGCCTAAAATGCGGCGTAAATTTAAGCTCGCTTTACGAGTGCTACGTCGGTAAAAACGTCCTAAATCGCTTCCGCCAAGACCACGGCTACAAAGAGGGCGCGTATAAAAAGGTCTGGAACGGCAAGGAGGATAACGCCGTGATGAACGAGATTTTGGCTCGCGGACTAAAAAGCGTGGACGAGATCTACGCCGCGCTAGAGGCCGAGTACAAGGCGGTAAAATAAAATTTGCGGCGCGGCTCGCTAAATTTGATAAATTTAGCCAAATCCTAGCCAAGACGTTTTTGCGATTTGGCTTGACGCGGTTTATGCGGACGAGCGTTAAATTTGAGTGTGTTTTTGCTCCATTAGCTAAAGCACCGCCCTTTAATCGGTAAAATTTGCGCCGCTTGCAAGCTCTCGCATAGTTAGCCGATCCGAGTAAAAAACGGGTCAAATTTGAGTAAATTTAGCTAAATTTGCGACCAAATTTAAAGTGGTCAAATTTGACCCAAGCCTCGCCCAAACGCCCTTTCGCCGCATAACGGCTACAAATTTAGACAAATGGAGATTCGTTGTTCGCTGATATTTTACGCCTTTCGCTAAAGGACCTTTTCACGCCCAAATTTATCGCGCTCTCTATCCTGCCGCTCGTTTTTTCCGCGCTTATTATCGCGGCTATTGCGATGTTTGGCGGCCGCGAGCTATACGAGGCGCTAAACGCCGCCGTATCGGGCGAAGCAGGCGCTCTGGCCGAGTATCCGATGGCGGCTAAAATCCTTAGCCTAGGCATCTCAAAGTGGCTAATCGGCGCGATATTTTACGCCGTCGGCGCATATCTGGTCGTCATGCTCTCAATTTTTTGCGCGCTCGCGGTTGCGGGCTTTCTAACTCCCGTGATCGCGCGCGAGATAAACCGCAGGCACTACCGCGTGGACGAGTCGCAGCTGGCAAACGTTAGCCTAGCGCGCCAAACGGCTCTTATGGGCAAAATTTTGCTCAAATTTATCCTGATCGCGCTTATTTGTTTGCCGATTTTAGCCGTGCCCGCGCTAAATTTCCTCGCCCTGCACCCGGCGTTTTTTTACCTTTATTATTCGCTGCTTTTCATCGACGTCGCGCCAAACGCCCTCTCGCGGCACAAATTCGAGCTTTATTTGCTGGACTACGGCGGATATAAATTTAAAGCCGCCGCGCTATGCTTTTACCTGCTATGTTTGGTGCCTATTTTCGGACTTTTCTTGCAGGTTTTTTTCGTTATTTATTTTTCGCATTTTTTCTTTTTACGCGAGACTTCGCGCTTGACGTAAATCATTTTAAATCGGCGAAAAACTAAATAAAATACGCCCGAATTTTTTACGAAGGAAGTCAAATGAGAACCGAAAATATCGTAGTTTGCAACGTCTGCGGACAAAAAAGCACGGAAAACGAAAACGCCGTATTCGTCCGCGCTCACAAAAACGGCGAAGAGGTCGATATCTGCACGGCGTGCATCCCTAGCGTCATCCACGGCTCTGGCCTAGTAGTTCGCAGCAACGACGAGGTCAAAGAAGACCTATAAATTTAAGCCCGCTCGGGCTTAAATTTCGCCCATTTTGCCAGAGTATTTCGCTCTTTTAAACTCTCGTAAATAAAAACATAGATATAATCTACTCCAAACCAAAAATACCAAAAAAGGATAAAAATGAAACAAAAAATAAGCCTCGAAAGGAGAAGATATGAGTAAATTTACGCATTTTAGCTATGCGCCAAACGCCGCAAGCCCAAATCGTAGCGTAAAATCGCGTAATCAAAACGCGGCGCAAAGTAAAACCGACACAAACGCCTATGGGGGGGGTACGAACCAAATCGCGAGCTAAATTTAAAAGCCAAAACCGCTAAATTTAAACCCCTTAGCCTAGCTATAGCTTCGTTTTTAGCTGCGGCTAGCGTAGCGTATGCGGGGCCGCGCGACATACCTAAAGTCACCCAACAAGAGCTTTCGGAACTTTTTTGCTACAAGCCGGCTTATGCCGGCGTCAGTGGTCATAACAACTATATATATCCCGCTCCTGCTAATACTCCCATAGGCTCTCTAGCGCCTAACCAAAAAGCTACGAATATCCCCGCGGATGTAGGCGGTGTCATTTATCAGATAGAAGTATGGAAAAAGCCAAATCCTAAAATCACATACGTAGATAGCTTTAAACTTATAAACCGCAGCGACTTTTATCGAAGCGCATTTTCTAGTGACGGCAGCCCTAGATTTAATGGTACAAATAATAGAAGCGAGGATGGTAGCACTATATACGCAATCGAAAAAAGCCACATAGACTACACTGACCAAATGGTGAGCGAAAGTTATATTGGTTTTGGCGGAATCCAGGGATTTTTTAAGCTAGAGGATAATATTTTTGACAACCTATCTATGTCTTATTTTTATTCGATGAATTCAAACTACGGCGACCAAGGTACTGGCTATGTTTACCCCGGCCAATACAATGGACTCAGAAGGTTTACGGGAAAGATCAAACAGTGCGACGGTAAAAACGATAAATTTTTCTTAGAGTCTAGGAAAGATTGGGGTATATCAGAGCTTGATGCTGATGGAAATGGCATATATAAAAATAGATACAGAAATTTCTATAAGATAACAAATGAACTTTACGGCGAGACGGTAAACGGGACTAAATTTACAGACAAGGGACTCTTTACCCAGGTATCCGGTAGAGACTTCGTCCTTAAGATCGTAAATTTCGATGAAAATGACAATCCGGTTCCAAACAGGGAAAATCTAAAGATGGCTTTAGTGGTAAATAGCAGCGGCAAAGCCCAATCTCTAAAAAGACACATCCTGCCCGGATACGACATCGTATACGAGGGCGGCCCAAACCACGGCAGATCCATCATTCATAACGCTTCGCCTCCGCCTTTTGGCGAGGCGGGCGACTATAGTACCGTAGACGACCGAGGCGGCGAGTTTGGCGAGGATATGAAAGAGATGGCGTTTTTCGAGTTTCCCGTCGGTCAAAAAGAGATGAAACTAAGGTTTAAAAACTTCGTCGTTCCCGTCTCAAACGACAATAAGCTAATAAAACTATCGATCGAGGCTATTGGTACTACCGATTATACTACGGGTAATCCTCCCGGCGGATACGGCCTTCAGCTGATAAACGATACCTTTACCATAAGGCCTAGCAAACTAAAGGTCGTAAGTAAGCCTAAAGCTAACGCCAAGCCTATAACGGCGGGCAGCGTCATAGGCTTTAAAAACAAACAGCTTCGTAACGGTATAGCCGAGTCTTATCCGGAATTTAGCGCTGCCTTTGACGAGCTAAAGCTGATCCCCGTAGGAGTAGACGGTAGTCAGGACTTTGGCTACACGGGCACGATGGATATGAAATTTAAGATAAAATTTAAAAACGCGGCTCACGAAGCGGCATGCAAATCGCACCCGAACTCGCTAGCTAGGATAAACTACCTAGAGAGTAAAGCCATAAGAACCGAGTTTAACCAATACTATAACCTTACGGATACCACAGAGGCCGGAAACGTCATAAAATCAGTCCCGCAAATCGGCAACGTAGACCTACCTAACTTTAACATGGGATTTTACGATCCGACTAGGTCTAACTGGGACGACGAAGACGTAGAGAGTTTAGGTATGGTTTTGGAAAAGGGAGAGGTTAGAGATCATTTAGCTATAGGCAACTACGACTATAGCGGATTAGCTTTCCCCGACGTAGGACACTACTCGCTAGTCGTGCATGATATAGATAAGACTTTTACCGTATCAGACGCTAACAGAGGCGACTGCCGCGAGCAAGATCCTAGAGCAAAGGTATCCGGTCAAAAGTGGGGCGGAGGCTCGGCTATGCTAGGCAACGACGATAGAGATATCTACGGCAAAGTAGGCTGCTATATACCGCTAGATGCGGAGCTAGATGTGGGCGAGGTAGTGCCTAGAAAGATCATCCTAACCAACGTAAAAGTAAAAGACAACATGAATAACTTCGTAAACGCCTCTCCGCTAACCAACGAAGGCGGAGCGGCCGCTACGGCGAGGTTTGATCTAGCTGCGCTACCGCTAAACTACACCGCGCATAGCTACTTTGACCTAGATCCGGCTACTTACAGAAAGCCAAACGGAAACTACGACGATAACGGCGACCCAAAAGCCTTCTCTAGAAGCGACACCGCCAAGGTCTTTGATAACTTTAGCTTGCCGTGGGAGAGAGACGTGAGCAAGGTTACTACCAAGCTCTTTTCTAAGGACTGCTTTGCTGAAGACGTTAAATTTGACGCCTCCATAGAAGAAAAGATCTATAATGCAAGGAGAACCGCAGACGGTATAGCTACGGCCATAGAGGATTTCACTCCTAACGTAAGCGGCCCTAAAAATAACGGCAATGCCTACTATCCGAAAAACGAAATGCGCCTCTTCCAAGCCGAGGGTACGAATCCGGTAGCCCTCAAAGACGATAACGACCCGGCGCATACGAGCTTTACCGTAAAGGCTGAAAATTTCATCGACGGTATACTCCAAGATAATCCCGCCACCACAAACAAAGACGAGGGCGTAACGGTGGGCTTTAGCT
>CAUQMN010000062.1:0-6834 GCA_963518765.1 uncultured Campylobacter sp. | reverse complement strand
TGATGTTAAAAAATCCCATCTGCATGATCCAAAAGCGGCTGGCGTGCGCAAACGCCGCAAGCAGCGCGCAAAATGCAAGAGTCCTTTTTGGCGGCGAGCTAGCGTAGGCAAAGCCAAGCCCCGCCACCGCGGCAAAAGCGCCGTCTATAAGAGTCGCAGTCAAAAGCTCAAACATGTAAAATCTCCGCATTGCTAAGCGAGAGCGTGATATAGACGCCCACTGCTATGCAAAGTATCAGGATGCCAGTGCTCACGGCCCTGCTGATGCCTACAAGCGTGTTGTCGTTTATGATATCAAAGACCGAGTTTATGAGAAAAACGCCCGGCATCAAAAATAGTATCGACGAGCCGATCGCCACGTCGCTAGTGTGCGTAAAGCCGTAAAATACGCCAAGATAGGCGATAAACGAGACGACGAACGAGACTAGGACGTACTGGATTTTTAAATTTACGCCCATTTTAGCAAGCGCAAATCTGAGGCTATAGCCGACCAGAGTCGCGAAAAATACGCAAGCTACCGAGCCCATATCGCCGCCAAAAAGCTTGCAAAACGCCGCATTTGCAAGGCTTATTAAAATAAGCGAGCTTGTAAATTTATTTGCCCCGATGCGCATGACGCCCTCAAACTGCTCTTTGGCCTCGTCTAAGCTCAAATTTTCATCCAAAATCCGCCAGCTAAGCGACGAAAGCTCGGAAATGCGGTTAAAGCTCACCTGCCCTAGCGGGATCTTTTTTACGTAGGTTCGGCGCAGGGAGTTATCGGCCGAGTCCATGACGCTAATCGTAAAATACTTCACGAAAATCGTCACGCTAACGTCGTAGCCATAGCGCCTAGCCACGCGGTCCACGCACTTTTCGACGCGCGCGGTGTAGGTACCCGCGCTCACCATCTCCGCCGTGTAGTCAGAGAGAAAATCGGTTAAAATTTGGATGTCGGGCTTTGCGCTCATTTTTCGGCGGTTTTAAATTTGATAAAAAACAAAGCAAGCTGCGCAAACAACATCAGCTTCATCGTCCACTCGCTAGCCGCGTGCATCTGCGCAAACTCGGCCGTCTGCGTCGCCGCCTCGCCCGCAGCCTGCGCGTCCATGACAAAAGGCGTGAAGTAAAAAACAAACGAGAGCGCGAGGGCTAAATTTATCGCGCAAAGCATACCCGTGCTAAATTTAACGGCGAATTTAGCGGGCGATTTTAGCGAAGCAAGCTCGCAAAGCGCGATCAGGACGCTAACGGCTAGCAAGGCGTAGTTAAATTTAACAAATATCGTAGCCATCAGTTTACCGCTTTGAAAATGCGTAAGTACGCCGTCGCTAAGGACGCTCTGCGGATAAAAAATCGTGGGCGCAACCAGAGCGCCTAGAGCCAGCTCCGTGCCGATGAGCGCGCCAAGAAGCAAAAAATAAACGCTTTTCATAATTTTCCTTTTTTTGATTTTACCGCACGCATTTTAGGGTTAGGGCGTTTAAATTCGGCTAAATTTAGGCGCAAATTCGGCAAAAATGCTTGTTGATACGGTAAATTTAGCGCTTGCACCGCGTAATTTAACGCGTTTAGAAATTTAATCCTGCTTCGCGCTCGTTTTATCTATATAAAATTTCGCGCTTTCCGTGCGCCACGCACCGTAGGGCAGCTTGGCTTGCATCGTTAGGTGCAGTATGCCCTTGATACATTTGCTATCTTGCTTATCGATAGATAGCGCCATAGACCTGCCTACGTCCACGCATTCGCCGCTTTTAACCGAGTAACCTATCTCCAAAATGCCCGATAACACGCTATCCATAGCCTGTCTATAAAGCGTAACGACGTTTACGCGCCCGAGCTTAAAATGGTCGTAGCTCCAGTTAGCCAGCCTTTGATAGCCCGAGTTTAACGCGGTTTGCACGCATTTTTCGCCCTCGCCGCAAAGCAAAGCCGCAAGCGCCCAGTAGTCGCGGTCGCCGTTAGCTAAGCGCTGCAAACACCTCTGCGTCCACTCGGGGCTATCGGCGCCCAGTTCCGTCCTGTAAGGTTTTAGCGAGTTTTGCAGATATCCGCACTCGTGCAGCGCGCCGAGCAAATTTATCCGCGCGTTGATGTCAGAAATGTCGCGACTGAGGTACGCCGCAGCGGCGCAAAGCGCGAACTCGCCCTTGCTTTTTGCTTTTGATTCCAGATTTTTTAGCTTGGTTTGGATGCTTATTTTATTCCTCTTCGTTTAAATTTATCGGTTTTTGAGCTAGCGCCAGGCTTTGCTAGCTAAAACGCCGATAAAAGCGCGGTAAATTTCGCATGAGACCGCGTAAATTTAAAAATTCGCAAATATATTTCGCGCGACGAATCCGCGGTCAAATCCCGCTAAATCCTTGTAAAACTCAGCCTCGAAGCCGTTAAATTTAAGCGCGTTTTGCATGCTTTCTCGCTGATCGTAGCCCATCTCGCAGGCTAGGTATTTTACGCTGCGATTTCGCGCGAGAAGCACGATATTTTTTAAAATTTCATCGCCTTTTGCGCCGCCAAATAGCGCCTCGTGCGGCTCATTTAGTACGAATTTATCAAGCCTGTAGTCCTGCGCGATATAAGGCGGGTTTGAAACAAGCAGATCAAACTGCCCGTAAATTTGATCCAGATACGCGCATTTTACGAACTCTATCCTATCCTCTACGCCGAATTTCTCGGCGTTTTGCCGAGCCAAATTTAACGCCTCGTCGCTGATATCGGAGGCTATGATTTTAGCGTTTGAGTTTAGCGCGAGGCAAATGCTGATTATCCCGCTTCCCGTGCCTATCTCGGCAACTAGCGGCGGCCCCTTTTGCGCGGGTAAATTTGATAAAATCTCAAGCGATTTTTCAACTAAAATTTCAGTCTCTGGGCGCGGGATCAAGACGCCATTTTTTACGTTAAAGCTAAGCCCGTAAAAGCCCACCTCGCCCGTGATATACTCTAGCGGCTCGTGATTTGCGAAGCGTTTTGCTAGCGCAAAATATCCGTCCGCATCCTCTAACTCGCGGTTTAAATTTAAAAATATCCACTCGATTTTTACGCCAAGATGCCGCATCAAAAGCGTCTTAGCTACGCGCGCGGGATTTGCGCCGTTTATCTCGCACGCTGGAGCTATCTGCGAGGCAGCGGCTTTTAGCGCGTCATTTATCGTCATTTTCCAGCTCGTTTATACGCTCAAAGAGACTTGGGTGCGAGTGATAGACGAACGCATAGAGCGGATGAGCCTTTGGAAAGGCCTTGTTTTCGGAGCCTAGCTTTTTTAGCGCGCTTATCATGTCGGCTTTGTTTGAGACGTCGCCTGCAAATTTATCGGCGCCAAATTCGTTTGCGCGGCTAAAATACGAGCTCACCGGCGAAAACAAAAACCCGAAAATCGGCGAAAAAAGTAGCAAAAACACGATCACTCCGCCGCCTGCCGGACTGAGCCCCAGCGCGTCGTACGCTGCGTCAGGGATGTTGCCAAATATAAAAAACATCGCAAAAAGCATAACCGCGCTTAGGGCGATCATTTTTAGGATATCTTTGTGCTTAAAGTGCCCGAGCTCATGCCCCAAAACGGCGATTATCTCATCTAGGCTTAGTTTTTTAACGAGCGTGTCGAAAAGCACCACACGCTTAGTCGCGCCAAGGCCGCCGAAATAGGCGTTTAGGCGGTTATCGCGCTTGCTGGCGTCTATCGTAAAAACGCCGCTACTTTTAAACCCGCACTGCGCTAAAAGCCCTTCTATACGGCTTTTTAGCTCGCCCTCCTCCAGTGGTTGCATCTTGTTAAAGATAGGCGCGATGAGCGCCGGATAAATTAGATTGATCACGAGCGCGACGCCAAAGCTCAGCAAAAACGCCCAAAACCACCAAAACTCGCCCAAAAATCTAATGCAAAGCAGCACCAGCCACACAAACAGCGTGCCAAAAACCAGCGTGAGCGCGAGCGTTTTAAGTAGATCAAGCGCAAAAATTTTAGGCGTTACGTTTGAAAAGCCGAGTTTTTTATCTTTGATGAAGGTTTCGTAGATATTTAGCGGCAGCTCCAGCAGCGACGAGATGATCAAAAAGCTCATCACAAAGATGATATGATCTCGCAGCTCTCCCGTTTTGTGGGCGCTCTCATACAGCTCGCCAAGCCCCCAGCACGCCCACATCACAAATATCGCGGCGTGATAAAATAGGCTTGTTATCTCAAATTTTTGATTCGTTATCGCTGCCGCTGCGGCTGATTCGTACTCGCCCTGCTCTAGCACGACGGCCGGCTTTTTAGCCTCTGCGCGTATAAAATTTATCTGTAAAATCGCCAAAATCGCCTTTGCGGCAACATAAAAAAAGTAAATACCAAGCAAAAAATAAAACATATCTTCCCTTAAATTTTATAAAGACTAAAGCAGCCGTAGTCGGTGCGCACGGCTAAAAATTCCTCGCCATTTATGAGCTCAAATTTCGCCTCGCAGCGCTTCACAACGTGTGAGAGCTCAAAGCTAAACTGCAAATTTCCGCTTTTTAGATCGATGATGCGGGCTTTGTCGTACTTTATTAACGCCAGCCGCGAACCGTCCTCGCCAACGCAAAGCTCGTCCACCTCGGCGCATTCGCCTCGCAGACAAGCGGGATTTAGCCGCTCGCCGTTTGCGGCATCAAGGCAAACTAGCTTGCCCGCGTAGCGCTCCTTGCCCAGCACCGAGCCGTCTGCTAAAAAGCAAATTTTATCAAAAATGCCGAAGTCGCCTTTTGTATCGTTTAAAATTTTGCCGTTTAGCGTGTTTAAAATTTTGATCTCGTTTTGCTTGCAGCAAAGTGCAAGTCGCGTGCCGTCAGCGTCGAGCGCGGCGCACAAGATCGGCGTGTAGCTTTTAATTTCGGATCTGTACTCGGCCAGAGGCGAAATCTCGCCGCCGCACAGAGTAAAAATTTGACCAAACATCGCAAACGCCGCCGTATCTTTCGCAGCGCAAACAAAACTCGTAAATTCTTTGCTACTTTTAAAGCTTATATCTTTAGAAAGATCGCTAAATTCGCCGCTCGCGGGATCAAATTTAAAGATAAAATGATCCAGATCCAAAAGCAAAATCTCGCCCGCGCGCTCCGCCTGCCACGCAAGCGGCTTTGGCAAGAGGGTCTGCTGCTTTACGGCGCCGCTCGCGTCCAGTCTGATGAGAAAATCATCCAGCGCGCCGCCCTCTTTGTAACCGCCGCATTTATAGACAAAAAGTTCACCTTCCGTGCCCGCAAATGCTAGCGCGCCCGTGTATCCGCCGCCGATATAGACGTGCAAACTCGCTTCGCCCGCTTTTGCGTTCGCATTTTGCAGGACGTAGCCTTTTTTCAGGCTCTCCCACTCCTTTTTCACGTAGGCTTTTTGCGCCTCGTCCGTGCTAGTAAACTCCTTTTGCGTCTGCTTCGTTTTGCCGTTTTTGACGCTCTCGCTGAGTAAAATTTTGCGCTCTACACGCAAATTTAGGCGGTCGCCGTTAGCTAAATTTACGAGATTTTTCATCAAATTTACTTTAAAAAATTATCGTAAAACGAGCTGATAAAAAGCACCAAAATGATAAACGGAACGACAAATTTGATATACCAAAACCAGATATTTACGAGTTTTGCGTATTTTTCGCTGCCCTGCATTATCTCGCGTTTGGCTTCGTCTTTTAGCACCCAGCCCACAAATATCGCACACCCTAGCGAAGTAAGCACAAAAAATATCGTAGCGCTGATAGCATCGTATGCGTCAAAGATATTTTTACCGAAAATTTTAACGTCAGAAAGCAGGTTCGTAGCCATCAAGGACGGTAAATTTCCAAAGATAAATATCGTGCCTAGCACCAGAAAAATCGCGCTTTTGCGCTTGATTTTAAATTTCTCCTGAAGCGTCGTGATGATGACCTCGTAGATCGGCAGCGAAGTCGTGAGTGCGGCGATCATCAGTAGCGCAAAAAACGCCACTGCAAAGAATCCGCCAAAAGGCATGTGTGAAAAAACGATCGGCAAGCTCTTAAACACGAGGCTTGGGCCGCTATCGGGCGAGACGCCGTAGCTAAAAAGCGACGGAAATATCATAAAGCCAGCAAGCACGGCGATGAGGGTGTTTAGGATGCCCGTGATGATAGAGATTTTAACCAGCCCTTCGTCCTTTTTAACGAAGCTTGAAAGCGTAATCATCACGCCAAAACCAAGCGAAAGCGCGAAAAATACCTGCCCCAAAACCTCGACGAAAAGCTTTAAGCTTATCTTTGAAAAATCTGGCGTGAGGTAAAATTTAACCCCCTGCGCCACGCCATCTAAGGTCAAGTTTTTTACGATCATCACGATCATCAGCACGAAGAGCAGCGGCATGAGGTACTTCGCCGAGCGCTCTATACCGCCGACGGCGCCCTGCACTAAGATCGCGTAGTTTACGAGTACGAAAACCAGTGTCGCAAAGCTGATAGCCAGCGGATCGCTCACGATATTTTGTTCATAAAACGTGCTCGTAGCCTCGAAGCTAAGCACCTGCGAGAGATCGAGCATACCAAATGCGATCTGCGCGATGTAGTTTAGCACCCAGCCGCCGATAACCATGTAGTAGGCCATGATGCCAAATGCCCCAAGCAGCCCCATCCAGCCCACGATTTTCCACGCCGGATTTATATTTTTACCGCCGAATGCGTCCACGGCGTTGCATTTTAGGCGTCTGCCGATCGCATTTTCAGCTAAAATCATCGGTATACCGATCACGATCATCGCGATGCAAAACACGAGTACGTAGGCGCCGCCGCCGTTTTGCCCGACCAGATACGGGAAACGCCACGTCGCGCCAAAACCGACCGTAGCTCCTGCAACGGCTAAAATGTATGTGAGCTTTGAACTCCACGATTTTCTATCCATCTG
>CAUQMN010000061.1:0-6845 GCA_963518765.1 uncultured Campylobacter sp. | reverse complement strand
TGCCTATTCTGCGTTCGCATCCTCTGTTCGCACGATGAGGCTCTTTGGCAGACTAAATTTCTCGATCACTTCGCACTCTTTGGCTCTCATCTCGCCAGCATCGCTCTCGTGATCAAAGCCTAGCACGTGAAGCAGCCCGTGCGTGAAAAGCAGCGCCGTTTCGTCATCCTCGCCGTGGCCTAGCTCGGCGGCTTTAGCGGCGACTAGCTCGGTGTTTATCACGATACAGCCAAGCGGCGCGTGCAGCTGCATCTCAAGCGGGAAGCTCAGCACGTCCGTGGTCTCATAAATGCCGCGCTGGCGGACATTTATCTCCTTCATCTCCTCGGCGTCCACAAAGCTTAGCTCCACCTCGCCCGCGGTCAAATAGTCGCAAATTTGATCCAAAATCCTCGGATAATCGTCCTCGCAAAGTATCATTTTTGGCTTTCCTTTAGTAAAATTTGAGTATGATTTTAGCGAAAATTTAGGTCAAATTTAATAAAGCCAAATTTGCTAAAAACAGTATCGGCGTCAAATTTTAATTTTTCTGTTTCTTTGGAGGCGGAAGGGGTTTCTACTTACGAAGCGTCGCCCCTTCCGCCCCCAAACCCCCACCAACCCCACTGCACATGAGATGTGGCGACATGGCTTTGCTTACGCAAAGCGTCGCGGGTTTAAATTTACGTTTTCAGGGTGCTAGTCTCGGCGACTCAAATTTGTAAATTTAAGCATAAAACAATAAGGCGAAGTATCGCGAGATGATTTTTGGGGTTGTGCGGTAAAATTTTGGCAAAGATAGAACGCGTAGTTCATCGAGCCAAAATTTTACAAACTCCGTAAAAAGCGCTCGCGAGACAAGCCGTTTCAAAAAGACGAGCCGCTATTTTTTAGAATACTGCGCGTCGAGATACGGTATCAAATACCCATACCCCTGCCCCCCCATCTCCTCCTTTGGCACAAATCTCAGCGCAGCGCCGTTTATGCAGTATCTTAGCCCTCCTTTGTCCTGCGGACCGTCGTCAAATACATGCCCCAAGTGCGAGTCCGACATCGCAGTCTTGACCTCGGTGCGCACCATACCGTGCGATAGATCGGACTTTTCGGCGATTAGGCTAGCATCTATCGGTTTAGTAAAGCTCGGCCAACCGCAGCCCGCGTCAAATTTATCGTACGAGCTAAAAAGCGGCTGACCGTTGGTGATATCGACGTAGATACCGATGCGCTCCTCGTCGTTTAGCTCGCTACTGTGCGGTCGCTCGGTCGCGGCGTGCTTTACGACCTCATCTGAGATGGCGCTGAGCTCATTTTTTAGCGCAGCGTCGTCTTTGTTTTTGTAGTTTTGCAAATTTTGCTTCATATCGCGCTTTTTGTCGCTCAAAATTTCGCCCTTTTTAGGCAGGCTCTCGAAGGTCACGTGGCAGTAGCCGTGCGGATTTTTGTCCAGATAGTCCTGGTGATACTCCTCGGCTTTGTAGATATTTTCTAGCGGCGCGACCTCCGTTACGATGGGTGCTTTGTAGTTTTTTTGTTGTTCGGCGATAAAGGCTCTGATCGCCGCCTCGTCCGCCGCATCGGTGTAGTAGATGCCAGTACGGTACTGCGTGCCGCGGTCGCCGCCTTGCTTGTTTAGGCTGGTGGGATCGATGGTGTTAAAATAAAATTTGAGCAAATGCGGTAGGTCGATCACGTATTCGTCGTATTCGACCCAGACGGCCTCAGCAGCATTCGTGTCGCCCGTGCAGACCTGCTCGTAGCTAGGGTTTGGCACCTTTGAGTTCGCGTAGCCCGTGTAGGTACTTACCACGCCGGGAAGCTGCTTGAGATAGGCCTCCGTGCCCCAAAAGCACCCGCCCGCCAGCACGATCGTTTTGTTCGCGGTCGCAGACTCTTTTGTTTTATGATTCATCTGTTCTCCTTGTAAATTTAAAAATATACCTAAAAATAGCGCCAAAGCGCCGACTATTCCAACTGTTTTTAACGTTTTGCCAAGCATTTTCGCTCCTTGCGGCTTAAATTTTCGATTAAATTTGATTCGGGCAAATTTTACTTCAAATTTGACGGTTTTACATTTTACGCACCCAGACCCGCGCCTTTAAACTTCAAAATTTGTCGTCAGGCAAATTCTTTTTTTGGGAGGCGGAAGGGGGCTTTACTTTGCCTGCGGCTCGTAACTGCAAGCAGAACTACTTACCGTCTGCTTACAGCTGCTAGCGCAGAGACGCAAAAACCCCCAACCATCCCCACTGCACGTGAGATGTTGCTGCACTTGGTGTAGGTTAATTTTAGCACTATTGCGTCGCGACTCTAAATTTACATTTTCAAGGTGCGGGTCTTGGCGACTCAAAATTTGTAAATTTAGCTTCAAATTTAAACGTAAAGCGATAATGCAAAGTATCACAAGGCGAATTAAAAGTCGTGCAGAAATTTAACCAAGACTAGGCTGGAGCCTGCCCTGGATAAAATTTCCTCTGCTTGAAGCTACGAGTACGACAAAAATCTCTTTCAAAAGCGCTCGTCTGCAATTCGCAAACGCAGCAAAAACCCTTAAGCCAAATTTGACAAAATTATAACGCCCCACTCTAAAGTTAGCGTGAATTTAAATCATTCCTCCCGCGATTTACCGACGGATGCGTAAAACTATCAATAACGCGAAAATGCATATTTCATCTGCGCCTTTTACATAAATTTGCCGTAAATTTAAGCCGGTTTTCCGCTAGGCTTGTCAAAAGATATTTTAAAATCTTTTAAATTTAGGCAAAATTAAGAATTTTGCGCCTCTTCCTCGGCTTTTGCTCGGCTTCTTTGTCTTTGGGCGGCTTGTTTTTGGATGTTAGCTTTATAAATTTTAAATACGTGATCTTCTAAAACAACCACTTGAAACGTACCCTCAAAAACCTTGATATCGCGCGTTTTGCCGACCACTCTTACTTCGCGTTTAGCGCTATCGTTAAACTGGGCTCTGGCATCAAATTCCACGTTTTCGCCGATCTTGGTTGGGGCGAAAAAATGTATCTTAGCCCCTATCACGACGCTAAAGGTTTCGTTTACCGCAGCCATCGCCGCATAGCTAGCCGCCGAAAAAACAAAACCGCTGTGAATAAGCCCCTCGGCGTCAGAAGCCATCTCTTCGCTAGCAAAAAAATTCGTTTTTGCTTGATTTGAACCCAGTTCGGTCACGGTGCCGCTTAAGCTGGTTTTTATATTCGGCGAGGTTTTTAGCTCATTGCGGAAAGGGTTTTCATCCTCCGGCAGTATCGTATCCTCGCTGCCGCCGTCTTTGTATATATTTTCGTCCATTTTTTACCTTTATACGCTTAGTTTTAGATAGACCCGTTTTGGCGCGGGATAGCCCTCGACCGTGCGCGTAGGGTCTACGGGATCTAGAAAATCGCCCAAGCTCTGCCCCAAGATCCACTCTGTTTTTCGCTGCTCGTGCGCGTCCGTCGGCTTTGCGGCTAAAATTTGCGCATCTTTAAAATTCGCCCTCTCGCACCAGTTTAAAAGCGCGCTAACGGTCGGCACAAAGTAGATATTTGGTATCTTTGAGTATGTATTTTTAGGGCTCAGAGCAAAATCACCATCCATATCAAGATACATCGTGTCCAAAAAGAGCTCGCCGCCCGCATTTAGCGCGCCTTTTAGCTCTTTTAGCGTACGCACCGGATCGCTTCTGTGATAGAGTACGCCAAGGCAAAAGAGCGCGTCAAATTTGACGCCGTAGTGCGGTAGATGCTCGACGCCTAGCAGCTCGTACTCTATGCCTGAGCGCGCGAACGCATCGATAAATTTAAACTGCAAAAAGCTTATCACGCCAGGATCAAAGCCGATCAGTTTTTTGGGGCGCTGGGGCAACATACGAAAGAGATAGTAGCCGTTGTTGCAGCCGATATCGCCCACGACCTTGTCAGCTAGATCCATGTGCGGCGTGAGCAGGTTAAATTTGACAAAACTCCTCCACTCGCTGTCTATCAAGATATCGTCTATCTTAAACGGCCCCTTGCGCCACGAGCGTAAATTTAGCGCCGTCTGTAGCGTCTCTTCGCGCTCTATAGGGGTTAAATTTGCGCTTATCTCGACTATATCGTCAAATTTGAGCTCAAATTCGCGATCCTTAAATTTAGCAGCCAGCTCCTCTATCTCCCGCATCAAAGGCGCGTAGGTTTTGCCCGCCAGCTCCCTAGCCTTCGCCGCTCTAGCCGCTTTTAAGCTCATCACTCCGTCCAGTCGATGATGTTTTCAGGGCACTCTTTGTGATAGACACCCGTCGCGTCGTAGTACTCCTTGCACTCGTTGTAGTACTTCGTCGTCACGCCGCGGTCGTTTAAAAACACACAACCGCCCAGCATAGCCGCCAGAGCCGAAAAAAATAAAATTTGCGCTAGAGTTTTCATTTGAAAAATTTAGAGTACTTTTTCTTCATGTATTCGACGACTTCGAGCACCTCGTCCACGCCCTCGGCATCACTGTTTTCCAGCGCATCGTCGATGCACTCGATGTAGGTCTCTGCCGCGTCCTCGAGCCTATCTTTTTTCACGCCGGCATAATAAAGCATCGCCTCCAGCATCATCGAAAGCTCGTAGCTTAGCTCGTCTACGGTAGGTTCTATTTCTTTCATTTTCTATCCTTGTAAAATCGTTTTTTTAGTTATTAGGTCGGTTATCTGCGCCTTTACGTTTTCATAGCTAAAGCTATCCTTAAAGCCCGCAAAAAGCCCGCCGCTAGCGTTCACGTGTCCGCCGCCGCCGACTAAATTTTTAGCCATCTGGCTCACATCCGCTTTGCCGTTAGCGCGAAAGCTCAGCGTCTTTTTGCTCGTAACGTCGATGAAAAAATCAATATCGGGATTTGCGACTAAAAAATCGTTGCCGATAACGGAAGTATTGCCGATATTATAGGTCAAAATACCCTTAAAATCGTTATACTTTATGCTAAATTTATCTTTTTCTTCGCTTAGTTTTTTAACGACGAAAGCCGAGATCAGATTGCTTAGCGTATCGTTTTTATCCTCTTTAAAAAAGTCCTTTTTAAACCCGAAAATCGCCTCATCAAGCCCGACGTAGTCGTCTCCCGCGTCAAAAAACTCCCGCGCACGCTCGATAAGATAAAAAAGATAGCGCGAATTTTCAGCCTCAAACATCGTTTTATTTATCTCTTTTGCGTTTGCGACAAGTCCGAGTCCGACCTTACCCATTTCAAAATTTACGTCGTCTTTTAGCCAGATATCGACTGCGTTTACGACGTCGCTAAGGTGGTTTAGGCTAGCATCGATCCCGTAAATTTTAGCGAAAAAATCATGCGTGATCTTAGTCGCGCACCTTGAGCTATCTAAAAAATACCAGCCAAATTTGCTCGCGCACTCGGCCCCGCTTTGGTGATGATCGAGGAGCAAAATTTTAGCGTTTTTATTTGCAATCGCCTTTTCGTAGGCTTCGCACTGCTCCACGGTCAAATTTAGATCCGTTATCAGGATAAGCGCTTTTTCGTCATTTTTAGTTGCTTCGTCTTTGCCGCGATTTTCGGGCGCATTTTGCTGGCTCTCGTTTCGCTCGCCGCCCAAATTAGACTCCGCCGAGGCTGCGTTTTTATCAGAAATTTGAGCCAAAATTTGATCAAATTTCTCGTCAATCTCCTTGCCGTAGTTTGAGTTATAAAATTTAACGTTTTTAAAATAGTGATTCGTTATTACCTGCGCGCCGTATCCGTCCAGATCGGTGTGCGAAAGGTGGTGGATGGTCATTTTATTCCTTACAAATTTGATATTTCTATCGTGCCTAGCGTCTCAAACGGCGTATTTGCCGCGACTTCGGCAAAGCTAAGCACCGTGATATCTATGGCGAAATTCGCGCAGATATCGGCGATAAATTTACGCAAGCTAGGCTCCACGCAAAGTATCATCGAGCCGTACTCCGAGATCGGCCGCTTCGCCCTCGCCTCACGCAGAGCCTGCACGATCGCCGACGTTTGCGAGACGTTTATCATCAGGTGATACGCGCCGTCTTTATACTGCACGGCGTCGATCAGCTTTTGCTGCGCGGCGGGCTCCATCACGTAGAAATTTAACCGCCCGCCCTCATCGACGTAAAGCGAAGTGATGGCGCGAGCAAGCGCGGTGCGGACGTGCTCGACTATCATATCTAGGTTTTTGCTAACCTCGGCGATGTCGCTTAGTGCCTCTAGGATGCTTAGCATATCTTTTATCGGGATGTGGTCTTTTAGCAGCGCTTTTAGCACCTTTTGGATCACTCCTATAGGCGCGATGCGCAGCGTATCCTCGACGATGACGGGGTATTCAGATTTTAGCTTGTCGAGCAAATTTTGCGTCTCTTGGCGGGTTAGGAGCTCGGCGGCGTTTTGTTTTATCAGCTCGCTCATGTGCGTAGAGATGACGCTCGCGGGATCTACGATCGTGTAGCCGCTTAGTATCGCATCCTCTTTCACGCTCGCATCGATCCATAGCGCGTCTAGGCCAAACGCCGGCTCTTTAGTCGGGATGCCCTCGATGTTGTCGCTAACTAGCCCGCTATCCATAGCTAGAAATTTATCCGCGTAAATTTCTCCCTGCCCGATCACAACGCCTTTTAGCTTGAAGCGGTATTCGTTGGGCGGTAGTTGGAGGTTGTCGCGGATACGGATCTTTGGCATCAAAAAACCAAGCTGTGCCGCGATATTTCGGCGCATCGCTCGTATGCGCTCGATGAGATCGGTCTCGGCGATCTTTAGCAGGCCGTATCCTAGATCAAGCTCTAAAATTTCAAGCTTTAAGATATCGTTTATCTTAGCTTCCTCTTCGCGGGCGATCTCTTCTTCGCTTTTTTTATGGGGTTTTGGTGCAGTCTGCCCTTCTTCTTCGCCTTGGGTAGAGC
>CAUQMN010000060.1:0-6872 GCA_963518765.1 uncultured Campylobacter sp. | reverse complement strand
AGATGGAGCTTTTTAGAAGTATCAAAAAGGCGTTTGACCCGAACAATATCCTAAACCCGTTTAAGATGGGGCTGTAAAAAGCGTTGTCTCGTTAGCGTTTTCTTACGCTGGTGCTTTCTTTGAGAAATAAATTTTGTTTTGCTTCCGCGGCAACTTGCTTGGTTAGCCTCGGTCGCAAAAACTTCAACTTATACTAGTAGCTACAAAAAGAGCGAAGCAAAATATTTAAACCTATTAATTTAAATTTTACTCTTTTTTAAAAGTAACTGTTATTTTAGATTTTATAGGGTTTTTACCTATTTCATAATCTGGATCATAAGTAGCTAAATTATGAACAGCTGTACCAACAGCAGTTGCTGCAGCCACTACAGAAGTAGCAACAAATAGTGGGTTTGGTACAAAACCAGCCATCAAAGAACTTCTATTTTCTGTATAAACCCTACAACTCATACCCTGTTTTTCTATAGATCCTTCAATTTTATGAACAGTATAACTCATATCTTTCACAGCAACCACCCAAAATGATTTCTTCGCTTTTACAAGCTCATCTAATTTTTCGACCGTAAGCTCGTCTGATGTAAACCGCAAAACATCAACATTGGACATTTTTACTCCTTATATATAATTTTGAATAAGATTTTACGACATTATTTCTAAATTTATTATAAATTTACGAATATATGTCGCAATTTGCTATTAAATTTATAAAAGCTAAACTTGCGCTATGAAATACAGCCAACAAGACAAAGCCAGAATTTTAAAGATAACCACTAGAACGCTACAAAGATGGAAAACCACTAAGCCCGAGCTCTACGCCATCATTGAAGCCGGTTTTAAAATGCGTGAACTCGTGGCTGACGAAGAACAAAGCCTCTCCGAGATAAAAAAGATGATAAAAGAAGCCTTACCGCAAAGCTAAATGTAAACTCTCATTACTTCAAATTTGACAAAATTATTACACCGAATTTAGCCGATTTTAACCTCTCCGCCGTAAATCCGAATTTAAAATCGCCGACCGCTTTAAATTTGACGCCGTTATTGCCCAAAATGCAGTCAAATTTAACCCCATAATCATAAAGACCGCCATATCGCAAAACGCAAAATAAATAAAATTTTATCTAACCGAAATTTCAAAAATTTTAAAGTAAAATACCTCAAATTTAAGGATATAAGATGACCCCGCAAAAATTTGAAAAGATAAAACAAACGCTTAAAATTTGGCTCACGGCGATGCTAAAGATCAAGGACAAGCAGCTATTGCACTACGCATCAAGCCTGAGCTTTCACACGATGCTCTCCATCATCCCCGTGCTGCTCATCTCGCTCTCGCTCTTTACGCAGATGCCAAGCTTTAGCGTCTATTACGCCAAGATCAAGGAATTTATATTCGCCCAGCTACTACCCTCAAACCAAGACGCAATCTCAAACTACATCGAGACCTTTTTACAAAACAGCTCGAGCCTCGGCATCCTCGGCCTTGGCGCTATCATCTTTACCTCGATCATGTTTTTTGCCGATTACGAATACGTCATCAACCGCATCATGCACACGCAAAGCCGCAAATTTTGGAATTCGCTGAGTGCTTATTGGACGCTCATTACGCTAGCTCCCTTAGGACTTGGACTTAGTTTTTATCTCTCAAATTTATTTCAAGATATGCTAAACTCCAGCACCTACACGAAGTGGATAAATTTTCTCAGCATATTTCCCTACCTCATCATTTGGGCGATATTTTGCGTGACGTATCTCATCTCGATAAACCGCCAAATCGCCCTAAAAAACGCGCTTTTTAGCTCATTCGTCGCCTCGCTCATCTGGTATCTGGGCAAAAATATCTTCGTCTTTTACGCCGCAAACAACAAAACATACCTCAGCATCTACGGTTCGTTTTCGGTGGTGCTGCTCTTTTTCGTGTGGATTTACGTGTCGTGGATCATATTTCTTTACGGCGTGAAGCTGTGCGCGTATCTGGAAAAAGTAGGCGTCGAAGACAAAGAATCTTAAAAAAGCGCGGCAAAGCAGAGTAAATTTAGCGGCACGATAACGGCGGCTAAAATTTTGCTTTTGACGCTCGCTAAACTCAGCGCGTTGTAAAGCAAAAACAGCCAAAACGGCACGCTCAAATTTACCCCCTTTGCGCGCCACGAGAGAAATTCTAGTAGGTATTCGTCAAGCGCACCGCCAGCGCCAAACGCGTGCAAAAGCGCGCTAATCGGATAAAATAAGCTAAAAATCGGCGTGAGCGGCAAGACGGCTAGCTGCTGGGCGCTAACGAGCGGGAAAAAGTAAAGCACGGGCAAAATCATCGCCGAAAATACCCAAAAATTTAGCAAGATAGCGTTGCTTAAATTTGAAAATCGCTCGCCGAAGTGCCGCAAATACAGATAAATATAAAACACGCCCATGCTTGAGAAATAAAATCCTACGCTAAAAAGCAGGCTGGGCATCAGCGCCACGGCGGCGCAAATCACGACGAAAAGCAGCTCAAAGCTAACGACGCGCACGTTTCTAGCGAGCAAAAACAGAGCCAGCAAGCTCATCAAAAACGCTCGCAAAAAGGACGGCACGAAGCCGATCAGAGCAAGATAGCAAAACAAAACCGCAAAAATCGCGGCCGAGAGGTCAAATTTAGCGTTTCGATAAGGAAAATAGCGCGCTTGAAAATAGCGGTAGATCGGGCGCAAAATAAAATATAACGCCCCAAAAATCAGTCCCAAAGGATAGCCGGAAAGAGCGATAAGGTGTGCTACGCCGTAGAAATTTACGTCCTGCCTAAGCTCCTTGCCCACGGGTGCGGCAAGAAACAGCGCGGTAAAAAGTTCGGTCATTTTTTCGTTTTCGTGCTGCTCGGCGATAAACTCAAAAATTTTATCGTAAATTCGCTCGTCACTTGCGGCGTAGCGAAGCTCTATAGTACCGTAGCTAGGCATAAAAAAAGAGCCGCTTAGGTACTCTTTAAATTTGACGTTTTTGTTTTCGGCGCCGATTAAAATTTGCTCGCTCGCTCCCGCGTCGAAGTCCGCCCGCGTCGTCGTGTAAAAGCTAAAATCATTCGTTTTCAGCTTTAAAACGCGGTAAATTTTGCCTTTTGCGTTCGTTTTTTCGTAGTTTTGTAAAATTTTAGCTTGCAGGATAACGCCGTTTTGGGCTTTAAATTCGCGAAATTTATAGTAGCTAAAGCCCAAATTTAGCGCAAAAACGAGCGCGCATGCAAGGCAAAATACATAAACCTCGCGCGCGTTTTCAAAGATAGATTTACGTTGCGGCTTTTGCAAAATTTGAGCTTAAATGGCGCACTTTAGGCGTTTGGGTTAAACTCCGCCACGTGCGCGGCGCCAAAACTCTTATCGACAAAGCGCGTAAATTCCTTCTGAAATATTACCTCCACCGTGCCGACCGGGCCGTTTCGGTTCTTGCCCACGATGATTTCGGCGTCCTCTTCGATCTTGTTGGGGACGAATTTACGCACGTACTCCTTGCCCTCGGCGTGCGCCTTTTTCTCGGCTTCTTTCTCCTCCTGCTCGCGGTAAACCTCGTCGCGGTACACAAAAAGTATCATATCGGCGTCCTGCTCGATGGCGCCTGATTCGCGCAGGTCGCTTAGCATCGGGCGTTTGTTGGCGCGGGACTCTAGGCTGCGGTTTAGCTGGCTAAGCGCGATGATAGGCATGTCTAGCTCGCGCGCTAGTAGCTTTAGTCCGCGCGAGATTTCGGCGATCTGCAGGTGGCGATCGGAGAAATTTGACGTCGCCATCATGAGGCCGATGTAGTCGATGACGCACAGCGTGATCTCGGGGTGAGCGGACTTGAGCTTGCGCATCTGCGTGCGGATCTGATGGATATTTACGTAGCCGCTGTCGTAGACGAAAAGCTTGCGACTAGCCATATCGTCGCAAGCGTCGCTTAGGCGCGACCACTCCTCGTCGTCCATTTTAGCAGTCATTATGTTTTGTAGCGGGATCGATGTTTTGGCGCTTAGCATACGCAGCATGATCTGCTCGGCGGGCATCTCAAGAGAGAAAAATACGACTCCGCCGCCGCGCATCAGCACGTGGTTCATCAAATTTAAGCATATCGTGGTTTTTCCCATACCCGGGCGCGCAGCGATGATGATGAGATCGCCGTGTTTAAAGCCCTTCGTCATCTCGTTTAGCTGGCGAAAACCAGTGTCGATGCCCACGATATCCTTATCTTCGAGCAGTTTTTGCTTTTCTAGGTGCGCGATGACGTCTGCGATGATGACAGCAGCGTCCTTGATGGCGCCCGCGCTCTGCCCATCCACTAGCGAATAAAAACTCTGACTCAGCTCATCCACCATATCGCGGCTAGGCTTATCCTCGCTCACTTTGCTTGGAATTTGGTGCGCGATTTTGACGAGGCTTCGTTTGATCGATTTTTCTTTGATCTCGGCGGCGTATTTTTTCACGTCTAGGATCGAGTTTGTGCCCATGATCTCGCTCATCACGTTCTCGTCAAATTTACTTCCTAGCTTGGTTTTTAAAAACCCCGTTTCTACGGGCAAATTTTCATTCAGACACTTTACCATCGCGTCGTAAACGTCGCCGTGAGCGCGCAGATAAAAGTCAAACGGGCTTAGGATATCGAAAATCTCGCTTAGATTATCCGCGCTATAGATGATGGACGCGAGGATCGCGCGCTCCATATCCAGGTCGTAAAGGTTGTGAAAATCCACGTCGTTAAATTTATTTTTTGCCACTTTCGCTCCGTTTAAATTTTAATATCCGGCTTCATTTAGCTTTTTGTAGTCGTCGCAGCCAAACTGATCGCCCAGATCGCATGCTTTGCCAAAATACTCTTTGGCTGTTTTGAAATTTTGCTCCACGCCTTTTGCCTCAAGATATAAAGAAGCGACATCGTAGCAAGCGTCAGCGCCCCCTAGATCGCAGGCCTTTTGATAAAGCTCCATCGCCTTTTTGTAGTCTTGTTTCACGGCTTTGCCGCTATTGTATGCATGACCAAGCTGAGCGCAGCCGACAGCGTCTTTTTTATCGCATGTCATTTGCCAAATCTCTATCGCTTTTTTGTAGTCTTGCCTCACGCCCTCGCCGTTGTAATAACTGATACCAAGGAAAGAGCACCCATTGATACTTCCTTTATTGCAAGCGCTCTCAAAGTGCTTTGCCGCTCCTGCCAAGTCTTGATAATAAGATGCCTCCAATCCATATTAAAGCTCTTCTTGCGCCGATAATTCAAAGGCAAAGGCAAAATTTAATAAAACTGCAAAAGCCATCAACACAAAAATAAATTTTATCATCATTAATCATTTAATTTTTTATTGATATTTTGATCCGCGTCGGTTAAAAAGCTTTCAAATTTACTCTCTTGATTTTATTTCATCGTCGATCTCGAGTAAAAATCTATCGACTAGCTCGCTCTCGGGTAGCCTCGCGACCACCTCGCCTTTGCGCATTATCATACCATTTCCTTTGCCAAATGCTATCGCCACGTCCGCACCCTTAGCCTCGCCGATCGCGTTTACGACGCAGCCCATCACCGAGACGTTTAGCGGCTCTTTGATGTGTTTGGTCTTTTCCTCGACGAGCTTTACCGCAGCCATGAGATCGGCCTGCAAACGCCCGCAGGTCGGGCACGAGATGATGTTTAGTCCCTCTTTTTGACGGCCGCTGTCTTTTAGGATCGCTTTTGCGACCTTGATCTCCTCCTCGAGCTCTCCCGTGATGCTAACTCGCATCGTGTCGCCGATGCCTTCTAGCAGCAGTCCGCCTAGCGCGATCGCGGACTTTATCGTCGCGTGAAAGCTAGTGCCGGCCTCTGTAACGCCCAAGTGAAATGGATACGCCACAAGCGGCCTAAGCGCGCGATAAGCGGCCATCGTGCGCTCGACGTCGCTTGATTTTAGCGAGATTTTGATATCGGTAAAGTCAAAATCCTCGAGCAAATTTATATTATAAAGCGCGCTTTGCACCATCGCCTCAACCGTACGACCGTATTTGTCCTCAAACTGCTTTTCGAGCGAGCCCGAGTTTACGCCGATGCGGATAGGCAGATTTCGCTGCTTGCACGCGTCCACGACGGCTTTGATATTTTTTTTTGAGCCGATGTTGCCCGGATTTATACGGATAGCGTCGACGAACTCGCTAACTATCACGGCGTAGTTGTGGTTAAAGTGAATATCGGCGACGACGGGCAGCGGGCTAGCCTTCACTACCTCGCGCAGCGCGGCGGTGTCTTCTTTGTCAAACACGGCGCAGCGCACGATCTCGCAGCCGGCAAAATAAAGCCTCTGTATCTGCTCTAGCGTGCCTTTTACGTCTTTTGTCTTGCTAAACGTCATCGACTGCACCGATATAGGCGCGTCTCCGCCTATTTTTACATCGCGGATTTGTATCTGTTTTGTGGGGTATCTTTGCAAATTTAGCCTTTAAATTTTTAGCCAATTATAAAAAATTTTCTCTTTAAATAGGCTCAAAACTCTGCGCGGAGTTTAAATTTAGCTAAAAAGAACAAAAACGAAAATGGATTTTTGGATGCATAAGCTAAGCGTCAAATTTAGCGCAATCTACGCAAAAAGCGCTGCTTATATCCATGACGGGTAGCGGGGAAGTAGCGAATTTTTTTTTGGGGGGGGGGTGGCAAAACGCGCTTATTTACCCGCTTTTAGCCCAGAGCAAGACGCTAGCGATAAAACCTACGGCCGTCAAGCTTAAATTAAAAACCGAATTTAGACGCCAAAACGCAAGCGGCAACGCCTAAAGCTAGGCAAGGCGAGTTAAATTTAAGATAGGCGCTATCAGCCGAGTAAAATTTAATAACAAAGCAAAAGGTACGCTAACGCCCGAAAATTTCCCTCTCGCAGCGCCTAACCAGCTTGCCGCTAAACATCCAAACGG
>CAUQMN010000059.1:0-6888 GCA_963518765.1 uncultured Campylobacter sp. | reverse complement strand
ATTTCAGCTATTTTCATCAAATTTTACTTTTACTCTAAGCTCTCTTTATATGTTAGCGCGCACTCTTTTGCAAGCTCACGAATTTTTAAGATGTAGTCTTGCCTTTGCGTTACGCTGATCGCTCCGCGCGCGTCAAGGACGTTAAACGTATGCGCCGCAAGCATGCAATAATCATACGCAGGCAGCGAAATTTTAGCCTCTAGGCAGCGTTTGCACTCGCCGAAAGCATTTTCAAACTGGCGAAACAGCATATCTACGTCCGCGACCTCGAAATTATATTTGCTCCACTCGTACTCGCCTTGTTTATGCACGTCGGCGTAGGTCACGATGTTGCCGCCCCTATCGTCCCAAACGATATCGTAGACGCTATTTACGTCCTGTAGGTACATCGCAAGGCGCTCGAGTCCGTAGGTGATCTCAGCCGAAACCAGCTCGCACGCGATGCCGCCAACTTGCTGAAAATACGTAAACTGCGTCACCTCCATACCGTCCAGCCAGACCTCCCAGCCTAGCCCCCAGGCACCCAGCGTCGGGCTCTCCCAGTTATCCTCGACGAAGCGGATGTCGTGATTTTTCAAATTTAACCCGAGCTTTTCAAGGCTTTTTAGATAAAGCTCTTGCACGTTTTCCGGGCTTGGTTTAATGAGCACCTGAAACTGATAATAAGCACCCAGGCGGTTTGGGTTTTCGCCGTATCTACCGTCGGTCGGGCGGCGAGAAGGTGCTACGTACGCCGTCGCCCACGGCTTTGGCCCGAGGCTCCTTAAAAAAGTCGCCTGATGATATGTGCCGGCACCCGCAGGCATATCGTATGGCTGCAGTATCACGCAACCCTGCTCGCGCCAATAGTTTTGCAATGTCAAAATAATCTCTGAAAACGTCATTTTTTACCTTTTATTTTATTGATATGTAAATTTCTATTTTTTCGTTTAAATATTTCTCAAAATCCGTTTCGTAGGCCCTTTTTAGCTCAGAGTTTTCAAAATATTTCCAAATTTCTCCCCAAAATTTCGCTACGTTTTGCGGCTCCTTTGGAAAGCTAAAAACAGCGTATTTGCCGCTTTTTATCTCTAAAATTTCTCCGCCAGGGCAAAGCGACTTCGTACCGACAAATGTATCATAAAATCCGTTTACGCCGTTTTCGTAGCGACAATAAACGCCGTAAATTTCGCTTTTGCCGTCATAGATTTCTTTCATAAATTTCGCCCACAATGCCGGGATTTTACCGTCGCCTTTAATCTCGTCGGCATTTTTGGTACGAGTTTTTAATCCGTAAATTTTAAAACCCTCTACCGATAAAATTTCCATAATCATTCCTTGTCGCCTTTAAAATTTTCAACCGCTTTGTTCCACATGAGTTTGTATTTTCGTTTTAAAAACTCGACTTCGTCTTGCGAATTTTTTAGCTGTTTCGTGAGCGTTTCAACCGTTTTTCTATCCTCGTCGTAGAGCTCTTGCATCGAGATTAGCGCCTCTTTTAAAAACTTATTTTCGTTGCGCAGAGTCTCTAGCGTCTCGTCTTTGGCGTCGAGCACCTTTTCGTGCAAATTCAGTATCGTGCCGATCGTCTTTTCAACGAAGCTAAAACCGTCAGAGCCCATCTGCGGTGCAGGCACGGCCACGACGCTAGGCACCACGCTCATCGTGCCTTGGCTAGCCTCTATGAGGATCTCGCCGCCTTCTTCTTTCGTATTTAGCACGCCGCGGTTTATCATCCCCTCGATTACCTCGCGCTCTAGGTGCACGAGCTTGCAAAATTCGTCTATGCTTAAGTATGTCTGCATATTTGCTCCTTTAGGCGAGTAAAACTTCCACCTTCGCCGAGTCTTCTTCTATCTGCTTGGCTTTCGCCGCTCGGTCGGCTTTTAGCATTTCGTCTAGATTTTGATCGTTTAGGGCTAAAATTTGTAGCGCCAGATAGGCTGCGTTTACCGCGCCGGCCTTACCGATCGCTACGGTGCCTACAGGCATGCCGCCGGGCATCTGCACGGTTGAGTATAGAGCGTCCACACCGCTAAGCGCGGAGCCTGCCATCGGTATGCCGATCACGGGACGAGTGGTGTTTGCTGCGATAGCGCCCGCTAGATGTGCCGCCATGCCGGCTGCCGCGATAAATACCTGCGCGCCCTTTTCCTCGGCTGCGGCGACGTATTCGCTCGTTCGCTTCGGACTTCTGTGCGCGGAGCTGATGATTAGCTCGTAAGGGACGTTAAATTTCTCAAGCGTTTTCGCCGCCTCGCTAACTACGTCGTAGTCGCTCTTGCTTCCCATTATAATTGAAACAAATTTCATTTTATTTCCTCTCTTAAAAAGCTAAATTTAGGCAACCTCGCGCCTAAATTTACTTCGTTTTCGTTGCCGCTGTGGATCTCGGTGATCTCTTTGCCTTTTTTGGTTACGAGCTTTTTAAATTTGATAAATTTCTTGCCGTCACGAGCGAAAATTTGAGATATTTCGCTCTCGCACTCATCTATCCGCGAACCAAGCGGCGCCACGATCTCATACTCGTTGCCGGGGAAAATTTTATATTTGCATTTAAAAAACTCGCCGTCTAAAGTCATGGCGTTTACCTGATGGGTGCCCTCCTCTAGGCTGCTGGCGTGATTTTGCGTATCCGTTTTTTCAAACGGGCGATTTACCAGGTAGCCGTCGGTAAAGCCGCGATTTTTTAGCGTATTTAGCTCGCCGGCGTAAATTTGCGCGTCAAATTTGCCCGTCACCGCATCGTCAACGGCCATACGGTAGGCTCTAGTCGCACAGGCGGCGTAGTATTCGCTTTTCGTGCGGCCTTCGATCTTTAGGCTATCGACCGCGCCGCTTTCGATGATATCTTTGATGTGCGCGGATAAATTTAAATCCTTCGAGTTCATCACGTGCGTGCCGCCTTCTTCGTCCTCTTCTAGGCGAAACAGCGTCCCGCTCTCGGGGTTTTTGGCGTAGAGTTCGTATTTAAACCTGCAGTCGTTGGCGCAGCTGCCGCGGTTTGATTGGCGGCCGCTTTGAACCGCGCTCCCTAAACAGCGTCCCGAGTATGCAAAGCACATCGAACCGTGCACGAAAATTTCGATATCTAGCGTCGGGATTTGCTCTTTTATCTTCACGACGTCTTTTAGGCTCATTTCGCGCGCTACGACGATGCGTTTTGCACCCATTTCGTGGTAGATTTTAGCGTCAAGCGCATTCATGACATTTGCCTGCGTCGAGAGGTGTATCTCAATCTCGGGCGCGATCTCTTTTGCTAGGCTCATGACGCCGGGAGTTGCGATGATAAAGGCATCTGGCTTCATTGCAGAAATCGTTTGCAAGTGGCGTTTTAGCGGCTCGATTTGCGAATTAAAAGGAAACGCGTTTACCGTAGCGTAAAATTTCTTGCCCTTTGCGTGCGTGTATTCGATAGCTTCTTTGAAGGTTTCAAGGTTAAATTCGCGCGCCGAACGAGTGCGAAGCGAAAAGCTCGCCACCGATGCGTAAACCGCGTCCGCGCCGTATTCTAGAGCTATTTTTAGCTTGGTTAAATTTCCTGCTGGGGATAAAAGCTCGGGCTTTTTCACTTTTTACCCAAGCTTTCGATTAGAGCCTCGATATCGTCGTTGCTGACGAGATTTTCGGTGTGCGTATCGCCCGCGATATGTACTGCCGAGGCCACGCGCTTCTCGTCATCGATCTTGCCCTCAAAGAGGCTGCTCATATACTTGCTAAGCGCGCGCATGACGTTGATAACGCGCTCGATCTTTTGACGGTGGATGTCTTGATACTGCATCATATCCATCGCCATCATTATCTCGTCTTCGGCCATCCTGACGTTATCTAGAGTCGTTTCTGCAGAGCTTTTTAGGGCGTTATTTTTTTCTAGCGCATCGGCAAAAGTAGCGATATTTGGGAATTTTTCGTGTAGTTTGGTAAAAATTTCGATATTAGCCTCTATACCGCTGATAATCTCGCTAAGTCCGCTCTCCGCATCCATAGAGAAGTTATTGATCGCGTCAAGCTTGTCAAACATCTGCGTAGCTTTTTCCTCGCTGTCTTTCGTGACGTCGTCTAGTTGATGAACCATCTTGTGATCATCCGTCGGTGGAGGCGGAGGCCACGGCATATTTGAGGATACTTTGTAGTCGCCGGAGTCGAATTTAACGTCTTCGTCTTTGCTCTCTACCAAGGCTTCCTCGGCGGTTTCTAGGTTTAAATTTTCATCGTCGCTAGCTTGCGCGTCGTCGGTCTCGGCGGCAACGCCCTCTAAATCGCCCGCCATCAAGGCGTCAAGTTCTTCTTGCGTCATAAAAACTCCTATTTAAATTTAGGCTGATTATATAAAAAATTAACGAAATGTAAGTTTAAAAAGCGAATTTTATCCTTAAATTTATCAAATTTTAGGTAGCATCTCGGAAACAAAAGGACGAAAATGAAAGTCGATCTTCACAATCACACTCCGCTTTGCAAACACGCCGTAGACGAGCCTAGGCAGTACGTTTTAAGCGCGATAAATTCGGGCTGCGAGTATTTCGGTTTTAGCGACCACTCGCCGATGAAATTTGACGAAGCGTACCGCATGGAGTTTTCGCAGATGGACGCTTACGAGAGCGAAATTTTGCGCCTCAGAGACGAATTTGGCGGACGGATTAAAATTTTACTGGGATACGAAGTCGATTTTTTAGAGGGCTTTATGGACGAGCGGGTTTTATCGCGCGACGTAGATCATCTCATCGGTTCGGTGCATTTTTTGGGCGGTTGGGGCTTTGATAATCCCGAATTTATCGGCGAATATAAAAACCGCGACATAGATCAAATTTGGCAGGATTATTTTTACTGCGTAGAAAAGATGGCAAAGTCTGGCAAATTTGACATAGTCGGACATTTGGATTTGCTAAAGGTATTTAAATTTATGCCAAAAACCGACGTTAGACTCCTTGCTAAAGACGCGATTAACGCTATAAAAAAGGCAAATCTCACGGTTGAGATAAACGCGGCCGGCTTTAGAAAACCGATCGGCGAGCAGTATCCGAGCGTAAATTTGCTAGAAATGATCGCCGAAAAAGACATACCGATCACCTTTGGCTCGGACGCTCATGCAAAAGACCAAGTCGGTCTAAACGGCGAAAAATGCGAACAAATCGCTAGAAATTTAGGCTTTAGCAAGTGTGCTGTGTTTAAAAATCGCGATAGAGAATTTGTAAAATTTTAGATCGGGTAGAAAAAATTATTTAAATTAATCTTAAAAGCAATATTTTATGATACAATTACGAAATTAATAAACAAAGGAGCGGAAAAATGGGAAAATTCGTAAAAAGCGTCGATCATTTTTTTGATTTTTGCAAAGAGCACGAGGTTAAATTCGTAGATTTTAGATTTACCGATATGAACGGCGCTTGGCACAGCATCACGTATAACGTAAAAGCCGTCGAAAAGGCGCATTTTGAGCACGGAGTGCCGATGGACGCTAGCTCGCTGGGCGGCTGGCAGCCGATAGATAAAAGCGACATGATAATGCGTCCGGAAGCTACTAGCGCCTTTTTAGATCCTTTTACCGCCGACGTTACCGCAGTCGTTTTTTGCGATATTTACGACATTTACAAGGGGCAAATTTACGAAAAATGCCCGCGCTCGATAGCCAAAAAAGCGATGGCCTACGTAAAAGAAAGCGGCGTGGGCGACGCGGCGTATTTTGGGCCGGAGAACGAATTTTTTATATTTGATAACGTAAAAATCGTCGATAGCCCAAACTGCGCGATGTACGAAGTAGATACAGAAGAGGGCGAGTGGAACGACGCCAAGGACTTTACCGACGGCTATAATACCGGACACAGACCGCGTAGAAAAGGCGGCTATCTGATGACGCAGCCGACCGATAGCATGGTCGATCTGCGCGCTGAAATGATGCAGGTTTTAGAGCAAGTAGGCCTTGAAGTCTTCGTCGGGCACCACGAAGTCGCGCAGGGTCAAGGCGAGATCGGCGTGAAATTCGGCACTCTCGTAGAGGCCGCCGATAACGTGCAAATTTACAAATACGTCGTCAAAATGGTCGCGCACCTAAACGGCAAAACCGCGACCTTTATGCCAAAGCCTCTATACGGCGACAACGGCAGCGGCATGCACGTGCATCAGTCGGTGTGGAAAGACGGTAAAAATTTATTCTACGGCGAGGGAAATTACGCGAATTTAAGCGATTTCGCGCGCTGGTATATCGGCGGAATCTTAAATCACGCAAGAAGCGTCGCGGCGTTTACAAACCCAAGCACAAACAGCTACAAGCGCCTAATACCTGGCTTTGAAGCGCCGTCGATACTCACATACTCCAGCCAAAATCGCTCGGCGTCGATCCGTATCCCTTATGGCTCGGGAGAAAAATCCGTGCGCGCCGAGATGAGATTCCCTGATAGCACGGCAAATCCGTATTTAGCGTTTGCCGCGATGCTGATGGCGGGGCTTGACGGCGTGAAGCACAAAATTGAGCCGGTGGGCCCGATGGATGAAAATTTATTTAAACTGCACCTAGACGAAATTCGCGAGCGCGGCATCGAGCAGCTACCGCATACGCTAAGGGGCAGCCTGGAAGCGTTAATCCGCGACAACGAATACCTCCGTCCGATAATGACCGAGACTTTTATCGACGATTATCAGCATTATAAATTTGAAACCCAAGTGTGGCCGTACGAGGCAAGACCTACGGCATACGAGTTTAAGACTTGTTTTTCTTGCTAAATCGAATTTAAACGTAAATATCGTCGCAAATCTTTAAATTTACGACGATATTTTAAAAACGACGGCGATTTTCTTGACAAATCAGCCTTTTTTATATATAATCACGTTTCGTTTTTTGAAAATTTGTCTTGTTAGCTCAGTCGGTAGAGCATCTCACTTTTAATGAAGGGGTCGCTGGTTCGAGTCCAGCAC
>CAUQMN010000058.1:0-6975 GCA_963518765.1 uncultured Campylobacter sp. | reverse complement strand
TCACTGTAATACACAAAGCCGATAAGCCCGCTCATCATAGCTCCAGCTAAGCCTATCGCCATCCAGCCGATACCGATACGGCGCGCCTGGGCTAGCTCTTTTGAGCTTCGTATCGCCATAAATCTAACTATGATGTGCGGCTGCCCGAAATATCCAAGCCCCCACGCCATGAGTCCTAAGATGCTTAAAAAAGTCTGGCCGTAAAAGACGTTTAGATGGTTTTTGCCGTATTTTGCCACCTCGCTCCAAAAGGTAGCGCCGTCAGGTAAATTTAGATTACAAAACGCCACTATCGGCACGGCTACTAAAACCAAAAACATCAGCATACCCTGAAACGCGTCCGTAATACAAACCGCGCGAAATCCGCCGAAAAACGTGTAAAAAACGACGATAGCGAGCGTAAAAATCGCGCCGAATTTAAAATCTAATCCAAAAAAGCTCTCAAAACTCTTGCCGCCCGCGATTATCCCGCTGCTCACATAAAGCGTGAAAAATATCAAAATCAAAAGCCCTGAGACTATGCGTAAAATTTTAGTCTCGTCCTTGAAGCGATTTTGTAAAAAATCGGGGATCGTGATGCTATCGCTAGCAACCTCGGTATAGACGCGCAGGCGCTTTGCTAAAAACAGATAGTTGCAATACGCGCCAATAACTAGCCCCAAAACCATCCAAATCGTAGCAAGCCCAGTGGCATATAGCGCGCCCGGCACGCCAAGCAGCATCCAGCCGCTCATGTCGCTGGCTCCCGCGCTTAGCGCGGTTACGACCGGCCCTAGGCGGCGATTATCGAGCAGGTATTCGCCCATATTGGCGTTTTTGTTATACGAGTATCGCCCCACGAAAAGTAAAAATCCAAAATACAGCGCGATGGCGATATAGCGAGCGTAATCCATAAATTTCCCTCGGTTTTTAAATTTGAGTTACGATAATATGATAAATTTGTTTAAAAGATAATTTTTTCGCGTAAAAAAGGTTAAATTTATATTTTTTTTCGTATTATTAAGCCTCATTACGCTTTTAAGGTTTAAGAAATGCTAAACGAAAAATTTTTCAGGGCGCTGTTTTTCGTCCTCATCGTCTCCGCGGGCGTTTATTATTTTTATCCGACGGAGTTAAACGAGGCGCAACGTCTAGCTTACCTTAAAAGCTACGGCGTGACGCTGGGACTCACCATCGGCGGCACGGCTATCGGCGTGACTTTGGGCTTTATTTTGGCATTTTTAAAATTTTTAAATATCAAAATTTTAAGCTTTCTTATAGACGAATACGTAGATATCCTGCGCGGAACGCCGATCATTTTGCAGCTGCTTATATTTTCGGTCGTGATTTTCGCGACCTGGAGCGATAACTTTTACGTCGCTTTGATCGCGCTTGGGCTAAACAGCTCTGCATACGTCGCAGAGATCGTGCGTAGCGGCATAAATAGCGTCGATAAAGGACAAATGGAAGCCGCAAGGGCTATGGGTCTAAACTACTACGTTTCGATGCGCGAGGTGGTGTTCCCGCAGGCGACTAAAAACATCTTGCCTGCGCTTGCGAACGAATTTATCTCGCTTTTTAAAGAGACGTCAGTCGTTGGCTATATCAGCGTTATCGATATCACGATGCAAAGCAAGAGCCTGCAAGCGGTATTTTATAGCCCGGAGCCCGTCATTTTCACGGGTATAGTTTACTACGTCAGCGTGAAGTTCTTTACGTTTTTGGTTAAAATTTTAGAGAGGAGGCTAAATCGCCATGATTGAGATTAGAAATTTGAGTAAAAATTACGGCGATTTGCGTGTCTTAGACGATATCAGCGTAGATATCAAGCAAGGAGAAATCATCGCTATCATAGGCCCTAGCGGCGGCGGCAAAAGTACATTTTTGCGCTGCATAAACCGCCTAGAGGAGCCAAGCGGCGGACACATCAAGATAAACGGCGAGGATATAACGGACAAAAAAACGGATATAAACAAAATCCGTCAAAAAGTGAGTATGGTTTTTCAGCACTTTAACCTTTTTGCAAATAAAAACGTCTTGCAAAATTTAACCCTAGCTCCGATAAAAGCGGGGATTTTGGATAAGCAAAGCGCAGAAAAAAGAGCCGACGAGCTGCTAAAAAGCGTGGGTCTAAGCGATAAAAAATACGCCTTCCCACATAAGCTCTCCGGCGGTCAAAAACAGCGTATAGCCATAGCTAGAAGCCTTGCTATGAATCCCGAGGTCATACTCTTTGACGAGCCTACCAGCGCGCTAGATCCAGAAATGATCGGCGAGGTACTAGACATCATGAAGGACGTCGCGGCAAAAGGCATCACGATGCTAGTAGTCACCCACGAGATGGGTTTTGCTAAAAACGTGGCAAATAGGATATTTTTCATGCACGGCGGTAAAATAGCCGTGGACGACACGCCTAAAAATGTATTTGAAAACCCTAGTAATCAGCGTTTGCAGGATTTTCTAGGTAAAATTTTAAACCACTAAAAGGAGGTTAAAATGTCACAAAACATCGTTGCGGCTTTGTCCGCCGGCAAATTTAAAAAACTTTTCGTTTTCGTAGCCGCCGCTTTGATGCTTTCAGGCTGCGGTCAAAGCTCGAATGAAAAAGCGAGCAAAGACGCCGCAGTAAAAAACGAGGCAGCCCCCGTAGCGGTACAACAAACGATAAGAGTAGGCTCTAGCGCGGACTATCCGCCGTTTGAGTATATCGACGAGCACAACAAGATAGTAGGTTTTGAAATCGATATGATAGAGGCCGTCGGCAAGAAAATCGGCGTCAAATTCGACGTACAAAATATGAGCTTTGACGGGCTGATCCCAGCTCTAAAAACGGGCAAGATAGACGCCGCACTAAGCGGTATGAGCGCGACCGAGGAGAGAAGAAAATCAGTCGATTTTACGAAGCCTTATTATTTTTCGGATAATCTTTTCATCCGCAAAAAAGGCACCGACGTAAATGCGACCAATATGCATCTCAAAAAAATAAGCGCGCAAATAGGCACCTTGCAAGAGACCGCGGCTAAATCAATCTGCGGCGACCTAGCCGTGCCTGCAGAGACCGTAGCGGCTGCGATTTTGTCGCTAAAAGCGGGCAAAATCGACGTCGTGCTAACAGATAGCCCGATCGGCTACGAGTATCTAAAGCAAAACTCGGATTTGGAAGAGTTTTTAAGGCTTCCAGACGGTACCGAGGGCTTTGCGGTCGCATTTGATAAGGGCAAGCACCTAGAGCTAATCGGCAAGATAGACGCCGCGATAGAGGAGCTCAAAAAGAGCGGCGAATTTGATAAGATGATGGAAAAATACGGCTTAAAGTAAATTTGCTAGCCCGCACCGGGTAGCGGGCTTAAATTTAAAACCAAATTTAAAGGAGAGAACATGAAAAAGATTTTTGCGCTGCTTTTAGCGGCTCTAGCTACGCTTGGCGCCGCCGAGCTAAAGATCGGTACAGCCGCTAACTATCCGCCGTTTGAGTACGTGGACGAGCAAAACAAGATCACGGGCTTTGACATGGATCTAGTAGCGGAGCTTGCTAAACGCGCGGGTTTTGAGTACAAGATCGTAAATATGAGCTTTGACGGCCTAATCCCAGCTCTAAAAACGGGCAAGATCGACGCCGTAGCAAGTGCGATGAGCGCGACTGACGATAGACGAAAGTCGGTTGATTTCACGCAGGCTTACTACGCGACGGAAAACATCTACTTGCGCGCTAAAGGCAACGACGCTATCGCGAGCAAAGACGCCCTAAACGGCAAAAGAGTGGGCGTACAACAAGGCACCGTCCAAGAGATCGCCGCTAACGCTATCGCAGGCGCTAAAGTCGTGCCTGCCGAGGATCCGGTTCCGCTAATCATGGGACTAAAAAAAGGCAAGATAGACGCAGTCGTGCTTGATAGCTCGATCGGTTACGGCTTTTTAAAGAAAAATCCCGAGCTTGAGGAATTTTACAAAGAAAACGACGGTAGCGAGGGCTTTTCTATGGCGTTTGACAAAGGCAAGCAAGCAGATCTAATCGCTAAAATAAACGCCGCGCTTGAAGAGATGAAAAAAGACGGCAGCTACGACAAACTGCTAGAAAAATACGATCTGAAATAATGAAAAAAAGCGCATTTTTTACTCTGCTTAAATTTTGCGCTTTAGCCTTGCTGTCGGTAAATTCGCTCGCAGAATTTACCGACATGCAAATAACCCAAACGACCAAATCCAAACGCGAAAAAGTCGCCAAAGAGGTCCTTTTTCTAGAAAAAATTTTAGACTACGATACCTTTGTCTTTAGGCTAAACGCCGCCGTGATCGCCCCTTGCAAGCTTGCAAACGTTAAATTTTACGACGGCTCAAAATGCATAAAAGATAAAAAAGAGCTGGAAATTTTCAGCAAATCCTACGACAAAGAGATCAAAAAGATATTTCGTCCTGAGCGCAACTACTACGTGCTCACGCTAAAAAATCTCGGCGATAGATGGCTATGCGAAGTAAGCGACGAAAGCAGAATCCTAAACAAAACCCTGGTCAAAAACGGCCTTGCTTCGCCTACTAGCAAAGAGTACCAAAAAATCGAGGTCAAAGAGGACTGGGCAAAGAAAAATCACTCTGAAATTTACGAGTGCCTAACCGGCAAAAAGCTAGAAGAAGAGAAGAAAAAAACTAAAAAAGCCGAAAATAACGCTACTAAAAACGCTCAAACCGAGCAAAACTCTTTAGGCTCGCAACCTACGCAAATGCAGCCGCAAACCGCGCCTGCGCCGATGGAGTCGCAAGGAAACGGCCCCGTAAATTTAAAGGAGCTAGGCGTCGAGTTTGGCAAGGATTTTGGCGACAGATAAATTCGGCTAAAGATAAATTTAACAAAACCGCTCAAGGCAAAACAATGAAAAATCCTAAAAAAAATATCCTAATCATCGCAGGCAGCGACAGCGTCGGGGGTGCAGGCATACAAGCCGACATAAAAACCTGCGAGGCCTACGGCTGCTACAGCGCGACCGCGATCACGGCTCTAACCGCGCAAAACACAAACGGCGTGAGCGCGGTGATGCCGGTAACGCCCGAGTTTTTAAACGCGCAGCTAGAGGCCGTCTGCGCCGAGCTAAAATTTGACGCCGTAAAGATCGGCATGCTCTTTAACGAACAGCTCATAGCCTGCGTCAAATCCTGGCTAGAGCAAAACCGCGGCGTGCCGACCGTGATAGATCCCGTCTGCGTGGCGAAATCAGGCGCCAAGCTACTGCAAGAGGGCGCTATAAACGCGCTAAAAGAGCTTTTAAACTTCGCCCGCATCGCGACGCCCAATTTGGACGAAGCGCGCATTTTGGGGTTAAATTTTGACGGCGAGCGGTTAAATTTAGGCGCGGATCTGCCCTGCGACGTCGTGCTAAAACGCACTCAAACGAGCGAGATTTGCGAGGATACGCTTTATAAAAAAAGCGGCGAGGTAGTTAAATTTAATGAGCCGCTAGAACGCCCCACGATCATGCACGGCGCTGGTTGCAGCTTCGCCGCGGCTATCGCCTGCGCCCTAGCTTGCGGGGCAGACGAGATAACGGCGATCAGGCGCGCCAAAGCCTTCGTCACAAACGCGATCAAAAACGCTCACGGCTCAAATTTCGGCGTGCGGCTACTAGATCACAAAGCCGCAGGCGCAAACCGTGGCTGAAATTTACGCTATCACGGACGATGTCCTAACGCCCGAAAATGGCGTGCTAGAGCAAACTCGCGAACTGCTAGAGTGCGGAGTGAAGCTTTTACAGTACCGCACCAAGCTTGAGCCCAAAAACGAGCGCGTTGCGGCTGCTCTAAAAGAGCTTTGCGAGCGCTACGGAGCGAGATTTATCATAAACGACGACGTAAAATTTGCCGCTAAAATAGGCGCGAATGCCGTGCACATCGGCAAAGACGACGGCGGAGTAAAGGCTGCTCGCAAGATCCTAGGCGAGGACGCTTTCATCGGCGTTAGCTGTTATGACGATCTAAATCTAGCCCTCAAAGCGCAGGATGAGGGCGCCTCTTACGCGGCATTTGGCGCCCTATTTGCGAGCCCGACCAAACCAAACGCTCCGCTTTGTAAATTTGAAACGATAGTGCGCGCAAAAGAAATTTTACGCATCCCCGTTTGCGTGATCGGCGGCATAAACGCGGCAAATATCGCGCAAATCGCCGCACTAAACCCAGACTACATCGCCGTTATCTCGGCACTCTACCGCCCGGCATCCATAAAAGAAAATCTGCGAAATCTGCAAGCGTTTTTGTAAAAAAGCCCGCAAATTTACGTCCGCTTTATATCTGGGCAAACAAAAGCGGCGATTTTCCCGCGCGTTAAGACGGCGCGCTCAGGCTTGATTACCAGGCCCGTCCAAAAACGGCAGATCAAAGTTCGTATTTGCAGGCTAGATTAAAGCCTGCGCGATGCTCTGCTCAAATTTAAGCTAAGTTTGTTAAAATCTACTTCGATGGAGCTTGAAACGTTTTGGGAACGGGCGCGTATCGATGGCTGGGTTAAATTTTACCTAGTTGGGGTTTGAAACGGCTTTTCGCATAAAATTCAAGGGCTGGAGCAAGGGCGGGTTTTGAAACGCCGATCGCGAAATTCCGTATAGAAGCGCAAGGCAGTATAAATTTACTCCGTCGGGATTTGAAACCAGTCTATCGGTTTATCTTATCGCCCGCTTACCCACGCGTAAATTTATCCCGTGGAGTTTGAAACTCGAGCCTCGCGATGCCACGACTGCGTCCTAGTCTAGCGTAAATTTACCCCGCTAGGGTTTGACCCCACCCCCCGTACTTGATAGCTCTACGGTAGTGCCGCCGGTGCAAATTTACCCCGTTAGAGTATGAAACAGCGTATTTGCAAACTTAAGGCGGCGCTTGCCGACGGTTAAAATTTGCTTGATCAAAAAGGAGAAAAATGAAAACTCTAATCATCTTAGCCCACCCTGGCATCCAAAACTCGGTCATAAACAAACGCCTATTGCAAGAGGCGCTCAAAGAGCCGCAGCGCTTTAG
>CAUQMN010000057.1:0-7010 GCA_963518765.1 uncultured Campylobacter sp. | reverse complement strand
GCGCTAACGGCGATGCGTCCGAAATTTTGTTTTAAAAACGCCAAAATCCGCAAAATTTTAGCCTCGTCCATACGGTTTTGCTCCACTCTTGAGGAGACGTGAAAAAAAACGAAATCCTTAAATTTCTCGCTTTTAAAGCTCGGTACGTAAAGCGTCTTTTCTCCGTCGAATTTCGCTCCAAGCGGTACGGCTAGCTCATAGCAAAGCAGCACCTCGTGAGGTGGCGGATTAAAGTTTAGTTTATGTGTTATTAATAAACCACCCTCGTTTTGCTTTGCCGCTCCTATCGTCGTTTTAGCTGCGGCTGCTCTGGCAAATATCGCGGCCGATGGCGAATAAGCGCTTCTAAAACTCACGGTCGCATCGTATTTTTCGCGGCGAATTTGAAGCAAAATTTTACATTTTCCCCAAAATGCTCGCACCTTTGCTGCCGCTCCTTTTACGTGCTTTGGTTTGGTGTAGATATAGATTTTATTTAAAAATGGATTGCCGCGAACGACGCATGCGTTTAGGCTATTTACCACGATATCTATCTGCGCGCGCGGATGAGCCTTTCGCAGCGCTTCAATCGCCGGCGTCGTGCAGATGAGATCGCCGATGTTATCGTTTCTAACGAGCAAAATTTTCACGATTTTCCTTTTTTTGCGCGATTATACCTATTTTACGCTTATACTTATTTACGCCATCATCCCTCGCACGCCCGGCATAACCTAAAATTCATCAAAAAACTTATAAAATACCGCTAAATTTTAAAAGGCGAACATGAAAAAAATAGTATTTTTAAGGCTCGATCCGGGCGCTATCGGCGGGGCACAGAGATATCTCTCGCGGCTCGTTAAAGCCCTAAAAGATTCGGGCGTTACGTGCGAGACTCGCGGATTTAACGGTAGCAAAAAGCTAAGCTCATGGATCAAAGCCCTGCTTTTTAACGCGCAAGCAAAGCGGCAAAAGGGCGCGGACGAAATTTATTTTAGCTTAGAGCGTATCACCTGCGCCGACATTTACCGAGCGGGCGACGGCGTGCACAAAGGATATATGAAAACCAAGCCGTTTTGGTTTGTAAACCCACTAAATTTCGTCATCCCATACCTTGAAAAGCGCACTTTTAAAAATGCCAAAAAAATCATCGCCAACTCAAATTTTATAAAGCGTCAAATTTGCGATACCTACGGCATCGTCCCTGAAAAGATCGCAGTCGTCTATAACGGCGTAAATTTGCCTACTCGCGTGCAAAAAGGCGCGGCAAAGCTCGCTCTTTGCGAGGAATTCGGACTTGATTTTCACCTACCGACGCTGCTGTTTGTGGGAAGCGGCTTTAAACGCAAGGGCGTGAGCGAGTTTTTACGCATCGCGACTCACCTCAAAACGCCCGTAAACTGCCTAATCGTCGGCCGCGACAAAAACGCCGCCCGCTACAAAAATCTAGCCAAGGAACTAGGCTTAAACGCCGTATTTACGGGCGCGCAAAAAAGCGCGGCGAGATTTTACGAAGGCAGCGAGCTGTTTTTGTTCCCGACGGCGTACGAGCCCTTTTCAAACGTCGTTTTAGAGGCGCTTAGCTACGGCTGCGTCGCTATCACGACCGCTCAAAACGGTGCCGCGGAAATACTACCCGAGGAGTTTGTGATGAGTTCGCCGCAAAACTACGACATCTGCGCTCTGATTGATGAAATCTTAAACGATAACGAGCGGCTAGCAATGCTGCAAGAGCGAAATACGGCGCTTGCTAGCGAGTTTAGCATCGAAAAAAACGCGACCGCGACGCTGGAGATCATACGTGCGAATCTTGATTGAGCTGCCGACCTGGCTGGGCGACGCCGTGATGGCGAGCGCCGCGGTAGAGGCCATCGCAAAGCACGCGGCGTTTGGCGCAGGGAATTTGACGGGCGAATTTGAGGGCTCGGGCGAGCGAGACTTTAGCTTTTCTTCGCAAAATTTCGGCTCGGTAACGCAAGAAATTCAAATTTTTAAAAACGATACGCCAAATTTGGACGGTAAATTTGAAGCTGTCCGCGGCGCAAATTTGACGGCAAGCGAGCGAGAAAATCAAAATCTAGAAAATTTGATAGCCCAGACCGTCAAAATCGTATTTTTCGGTTCGTTTGCGGCGTGCGAGCTTTTTAAGGCTCATCCAAACTGCGAGCGCGTTATCGTTGATAGCAGCAAAAAGGCTAAATTTAGGCTTTGGCGGCTATTTTGGCAAGCAAGAAATCTCGGTAAATTTGACGCGGTGTTTAGCTTTAGAAGCTCGTTTGCGAGTAAAATTTTACTTTACGGAGCGCGGGCGCGGCGAAAATTTATTTTCCAAAAAAGCAACGACGGCGCGCATCAGGTGCAAAAATACCTAAAATTCGTCAAAGCGGCGTTAAATTTCAAGCAGGCGAACGACGAGCTAAAGCTTTACTTTGAGCCGCGTAAATTTGACGCGCCCGTGCTCGGGCTAAATCCGGGCGCTAGCTACGGAAGCGCCAAACGCTGGTATCCTGCTTACTTCGCGCAGGTGGCGCTGCATTTTAAAGACGAATTTAAGATTATGATTTTCGGCGGCGCGGGCGAGCGGGATATTTGCGAGCAGATCGAGCAAATTTTACGCGAAAACGGCGTAGAGTGCCTAAATTTAGCGGGTAAAACGAGCGTGCGAGAGCTTTGCGAGATGATCGGCGGTATCGCAAAAACGGGCGGGATTTTTCTTACCAACGACAGCGGCCCGATGCATATCGCCGCAGCCTACAAGACGCCTACGATCGCGCTTTTTGGGCCGACGAGATTTACGCAGACCTGTCCGTGGCGCAACGAAAACGCCCGCATCCTGCACCTAAATCTAGAGTGTATGCCGTGTATGAAGCGCGTCTGCCCGATAAAAACGCACGCCTGCATGAAAGACCTCTCGCCGCAAGCCGTTATAGAAACGATCGAGCGAGAGTTTATTAAAGAGATAAAATCCAATCATTAACGCAAAAGCGGTTAAAATTCTACATCTTAGAAGTAAAATCAGATACATATTTAAACAGCAAAAAGCCGGCACAAGCGTACCGAATCATCTTTGCTCCATAAGAATTCACTTTAAGCGGCGAAAACTCAATCGCAAATACCACTACAAGATACAAAGCGGCTCAAACTAAGATAAATAGCGTAGACGCGCAAAATTAAAGCTACGACCAAGATGCCAAAACGGCGATGGATACGCGTCCAAATAATTGCTTTAGGATTATGAAATTTGCGTTTTTTATTTTGCAAAAATTTTAGCGCGCCGCTTTGATGAGTTTTTCTGATTTACTTAGGGTCGTTTTTCGCATTTTGCCCGTAGCGCATTTATAGTAAATTTTACTTAGCGACCGATTTGCCGCCGTCTAGTCGGTAAATTTAATTTTACGAAGCTGCCGTAAATTTGAGTTTTATTAAACCGCCTCGCTGGGTCGTCTAAAATTAAATTTATGCAAAAGCCTTAAATTTGGACTAAATTTAAGCCGAAAAACGGTTAAATTCGGCTACCGTATTTATATTTTAGCGCTACGGAATGTTCTAAATTTGAGATATTTTTAAGCGCATCATTTAGGTTAAAACCGAGCCGTAATAGTAAAATTTCTATATTTGAGACTATTGATTTTGGCCTGATCTTAGTCGGATTGTTATGAAAGATATCGTTTCTTGCCTTTCTTATCATCGAAAAGGTTTTTAAAAGATGCTCTTTCGTGCCGTATTCGGGTAGTTTTTGACCTTTATACTCTTTTGGCTGCGCAAAAAGCTCTTTAAAATCGCTCCATTTAGAGTCGATTAAATTTTTAAGATCGCCCAAAGTAAAAAGATCAAGCACCTCAAAGCTGTTTATATCGGCATTTAAATTTACTTTTTTTATATTTGCGATATGTTTAGCTTTATTGATGAGCTTTTGGTCTTTGCCGTTTAAGAACCAATCGTCTTGCTCTTTGTTGCTGTAATTTTGAGATAAGATAATGGCGATTTTTGATCTTATTGCGGTTTCAAAGACGTGAATAACCAAAAATAGCGAGTGGTGGGCTTTTATTCGCTTATTGTAGATACTCATCACGAAATCAAATATATCTTTTATCTCTTTTTCCGGGTGTTTTTTGATAAATATTCCAGCTTCTTTACAAGAGCCTAGCAAATAGCTGCTATGAAGCATGCAAATTGATTTTTTTAGCTTACCGGAGCCAAGCGCTCCCGAGTCGTCGTTAAGGCCTAGATTTTCTAATATCTTTTGATAAATTTTATTTTCAAGATACATCTGCTATAATTGCTCCAATTTGGAGGCTTAATCGCAATGAATTATGCGAGTATCCGCCTTACGGAAAAGCACTCCAAATTTTACTTTTTTACCCTCTCGTAATCAATCGTAAAATCAACGAATTTACTTTTAAAATTCGGATCTTTTATTAGCCCGTATTGTATCGTCGCGGCTTCGATATTATCGATCTCCTGATACAGATATCCAAGCGCCGCGCGACTCTCCGTCGCATTTGGATCGGTGAGCTTAGATAGCTCTAATAGCGCGGTTGCGTTTTGCGGGTGGTTTGAGCCGATGGCGGCTACGGCTGCTAGAAATAGCGTGCCAGCGTCGTTTATCTTAAATTAGTCGATTATGCGGTTGTAGATCTGATAACTCTCCTCAAAATCGTTCGTGAAAATGTCGATATAAGCTAGCGTCTGGAGCAAATCGGCGTTATTGGCATCTTGTTTTAGTAGCGCTTTTATTTTCCCTCGTTCGTAGTTTAGTAGGCCCGAGATTTGCAAAAGCTTGATGTATTGTTCTTTGATGATGTTTGCGCCGTGATAAAACGCCGCATCGTTTAGCCGTTTGTCATGGAAGTAAATTTGAATCTGCTCGACGTATTTTTTGATGCTTTCATCCTTGTAGTTTGCGATAAAATCAAGGATGTTCGCTACGATATCTTCAGGCAGCTTAGATTTTAAAATTTGCGTCTTTTTGGCAAACTCCTCGCCCTTGTCGGTCATCTTTGCGATTATCGCGTCAAAGGCTAAATTTAGCGCGGTCTCTTCCTTTTCTTCTTCTAGCCAGCGCATTAAAGCGCCGCTATTATTTGCTATGAGCGCCATCAGAGCCTGGCTAACGGGCGCGTCTTTCGAGCTAGAGTCGTGGTCGAGATTTTCTGAAATTTCTTGCAGTAGTTTGGCGTTATCCACTGCGTTTATGTCGTTTGCGATAGCGCCCAGTACGCCTGCTAGATGGTTCGTCGGGTCTAGGTGATAGCTCATGATAAAGTGCTTTGCCGCCATGCTAAAGTTGCCCAGCTGTGCGTAGCTAAGCGCTAGGTCGTAGTGTAAAACCGAGTGCTCGGGATAGAGCGAGATGAGCGAGGCAAACTGCGCGTTGGCCTGCTTTAGCTTGTAGTTTAGGGCATTTGCGATGGCTGATGAGAGCTCTAAATTTACCTTTGAGAGTGCGCCGCTAGCGTTTAGGTAGTTGCCCGCTGTGCTTGCATCGTCCAAAAACAGGCTCACTCCGCCTTTTCTTATGTAGTTTATTGTTTGGTTCGGGTCAAATACCTTGTAAGGCGCGAAGTAAAACAGCGTCTCGTAGCGCTTGGTTTTATCGAAAAACAGGTCGTTTTTAAAGTGCGCTTGAGCTAAATTTACGTCAAAAAGCTCGGGATTTAGTATCGTTTTTATAGGGAAATTCGCGTTTAAAAACAGCGGATCCTCGTGAAATACGGCCTTTATTTCATTTGTCGCGGCTTCAAATTTACCGTCTTTTAGGTTTATGATGGCTATCATCGAGTTGATTTTATTTGAGTCGCCGCCCTTGCTTAGCGCTAAATTTAGCTTATTTCTAGCTTTTTCGTATTGTCCAAGCCTTGCATAAAGCATGCCTAGCGCCAGGTCCGCGTCAAATTCTTTTTGCGCTTCGAGCTTTTTTATCGCTTCGGCATCGTCGCCGATAAAGCTTAAAATTTTAGCCGCGAGGTAGTCGTAGCGGTCTTTATAGTAGCCGTTTTCAGCGTGCGAGAGAGCCGCTAAAGCTTCGACGTATTGGCCTTTGTAGTAGTTTATGAGCGCGTAGTAATAGTTGTATAACGGAGAGTCTGCTTCCTTATACAAAAACGAATTAGCAAGATTTATATAATAGTTAAAATTTTGCTCGTTTTTTAGCTCCAGCGAGCTAACTGCGGCGTTTATGGCGCTAACGGCGACGTTTTCGTCGTTTGCGATCGCTTTTTTGAAGCTCTCTAACGCGTCTTCAAATTTGCCCTGCCTCATCTGCGAGACGCCAAGATTGTAGTTTGAGAGGCTTTGGTTGTAGACGGCGATGTTTTCGTAGATTTTCAGCGCTTCAAATTTATTGCCCTTTTCGTAGAGCAAATTTGCCTTAGCGATCATGTCGTCGATCTTTGAACTGCCGAATTTTTGCGATTCGTAGCGTTCCTCGATATCTTTTACGATCTGTTTTTCGTCTATGGGCGGCTTTTTCTCGCCCCTAAAAACGAAAAACAAAACTACGGCTATGATGGTGACGAGCGCGCCTGCAGCCCCGCCGATGATAAAAAGCTTTTTCTTGCTTTTTTTAGTCTCTTCTTGCGCTTCTTGCGGCGGCTCTTCTTGGACGACGGGTTCTAGCTCGTCAAGCGAGACCAAGCCTTCTTCTTGGCTATTATCCGGTTCGCCTAGGGAGCTTGTTTCGGGGCTTTGCTCTTCGTCTATGTCTTCAAGGATTACTACGTTTTCGTCGTCGTTTTGCGCCACTACATATACCTTTTAAGAACTTCGGGGATTTCGATGCTACCGTCTGCTTTTTGGTAGTTTTCCATTATCGCTATGAGCGTTCTGCCTACGGCTAGGCTCGAGCCGTTTAGGGTGTTTACCAGAGTGTTTTTCTTGCCGTCTTTGTAGCGGATTTTGGCTCTGCGAGCTTGGAAGTCGCGCGTGTTTGATACCGAGCTTATCTCGCGGTATTTGTTTTGTCCGGGTAGCCAGACCTCGAGGTCTATCGTCTTTGCCGCGCTAAAGCCAAGATCTCCGCTGCAAAGCAGCAT
>CAUQMN010000056.1:0-7024 GCA_963518765.1 uncultured Campylobacter sp. | reverse complement strand
CTCGCAACAGAGCCACCTTGGCGCCCACCTCTAGCCGACAAAAGCCAAAAGGCAAAGTCACGTAACGCGCGGCGACTGCGATGAAATGATTTGCCTTGTCCCAGCTGTTTTCGATGAGTTTTATCTGCGCGGGCGTAAGAGCCAGATACTCTATCGCTATCAAAAATATAAAGAAAAATGCGGCGGAAATTTTAGGAAGATTCATGGATTTTAAGGGGTTATTTTAAACGAGAAGCGCCGCTTAAAGCGCTTCTAATTTTACTCAAATTTGACTCTACATCTTGTCTTTTGCGGCGATGCCCATTAACCCCAAAGCCGTTTTTATCGAGAGAGCGACGACGGCAAAAAGCTTTAAAAGCTCGTCTTCGTTTTCGCTGCCTACGACGCGATTTTCGTTGTAAAATTTATGAAAATTCGCAGCCAGGCTCTTTAGATAGTCGCAAATTTTATTTACCGCGCGCGTATTAAAGCTATCGACTAAAACATCGTTTAGCGTAAGCGCTTCAAATAGCAAATTTTTGCCGTCCTCGTTCAAATTTGCAAATTTCACGCCCGCAATATCGGCGACGTTTTTGCCCGCTTTTGCAAAAATTTGATTGATCCTTGCGTGGGCGTAGTTGATATAAAATATCGGATTTGAGCTGTCCTCGCGCTTTAGCTCGTCCACGTCAAACTCCAGGTGCGTGTCGCAGCGCTTGCTAAGAAACATAAATCTAAGCGCCTCATAGCCGATCTCCTCAACCACGTCGCTCATCAGCACGACGTTTCCCGCGCGCTTGCTCATCTTGTAGGCTTCGCCGTCTTTTAGCAGGCTCACCATCTGCGAAAGTATGATTTCAAGGCGATTTTCGTCGTATCCTAGCAGATGCAGGGCGGCCTTCATACGCGCGATATAGCCGTGGTGATCGGCGCCCCAGATGTTGATACAGCGATCAAATCCGCGCCTAAATTTATCGTCATGATAAACCACGTCGCCGGCCAGATAGGTGCCGCGACCGTCTTCGCGCACGATGACACGGTCTTTTTCGTCGCCCACTTCGCTTGATTTTAGCCAGATTTTACCCTCGCTCTCATAGATGCCGTTCTCGCTTTTTAGGCGTTCTAGCGTGAGGGGGAGTTTGTCATAGTAGCTCTTTTCGCTAGCCCAGTTCTCGATGAAAATTTGCGCGTCGGCCAAATTTTGCTTGATCAAAACAAGCACTTTATCCTTGCCAAACTCGGCTAGCTCGAGATTTCGACTCTCATCGTAAAATATCTCTTTGCCGAATTTTTCAAGCGCTTCTTTTGCGATAGGCTCGATGTAGTCGCCGCGGTAAAATTTCTCCGGATACGCCACGTTTTCACCGAATAAATTTTCGCGCGCCCAAAGCGAAATAGACGTACCTAGAAGCTCGATTTGATTGCCTGCGTCGTTGATGTAGTATTCAGTCGCGATATTTTCGCCGATGTGAAGTCCGACGCGAGCTAACGTATCGCCGAAAACCGCGCCCCTAACGTGCCCGATGTGAAGCGGACCGGTCGGGTTTGCGCTGACGTATTCGAGCAAAATTTTCTCGCCGCTAGTTGCGCCGCCTTTTGCGAATTCGCTCGGATTTGCAAGGCTAGCCGAGGCGAATTTATCCAAAAATGCGGGCTTTAGTTTAAAATTTATATAGCCGTTTAGCGCCGTTGCCTCGAAAACTTCGCTATTTTCAAATTTAGACGCTAGCTCGGCGGCGATGGCTACTGGGGATTTTTTGAGCTGTTTTGCTAGGCTAAAAGTAGGCATAGCGTAGTGCGCTAAGCTCTTATCTTTTGGCTTTTCCAACGCAAAGTCAAAGCTTGCGGCGCCTTTTATCTCGTTTATTACGCTTTTTTTCAACGCCTTTCCTTACGCGTTTTTAGCCGTATCTTCGGTCTTTGCGGCGGTTGCGGTTTCTTCTTTTTTCTCTTCTACTTTTTCTACGTTCTCGGCTTTTTTATCGTCTTCCATTTCCGATTTGAAGCTCTTTATTCCCTTACCTAGGCCTTTTGCGAGCTCGGGGATCTTTTTCGCTCCAAAAAGCAAGACCACGATAAGTAAAATAATAAGCAATTGTTGGACGCTTGGACCCATTTTTTCTCCTTTGATTTTCGTGATATTATCATAAATTTATCAATTATTCCAGTTTTTAATAATCTCTTCGACGTTTAAGCTTAACGTCCTTAAGCGCATCGAGCGTAAAATCGAGCGTAAATTTTCGTAGCAGCTTTGCAAGTCGTCGTTTACTAAAAAATAATCGTACTCCAAAATATGCTCCATCTCGCCGACCGCGTTTCCTAGGCGTTTTTGGATAGTTTGAGCGGAGTCCGTACCGCGGTTTGAGAGCCTAAAATTTAGCTCGCTTTTGTTTGCCGTAGTGATAAAAACGGAAGTGATTAGCCCGCCGAGCTTTGATTTTGCGATATTAAATCCTTGCACGTCGATATCAAAAATAGCTATTTTACCGGCATCTAACGCCCTTAAAACCGGCTTTAGCGAAGTGCCGTAGTAGTTATTATGCACGCATGCCCATTCTAAAAACTCGCCCTCGTCGATGCCCTTTTTAAACTCTTTTTCATCCGTAAAATAGTAATTAACGCCGTGCGCTTCGCCCTGTCTAGGCGCTCTAGTCGTAGTCGAGATAGAAAAATATAAATCCTTCTCCTCTTTTAAAAGGCGGCTTAGAAGCGTACTCTTACCGCTGCCGCTTGGGCCTGAGACGATTAAAATTTGCCCTTTCAACTACTTTTCCTCAAAGCTAATGCTGATTTTAATATTGAGGTTTTTTAGGGCTTCTCGTAGCTCGCCTTTTTGCAAGGAAGCTTCCAAATTTTTGGTTACCGCATCTGAAATTTGAGCCTTTATTTCGTCTATTTTTACGCTTTTATCTTGCGGCTCCGCTACTTCGCTTACGTCATATCCGCTCTCATTTAACGCTAAAGCCATATCTTTTTCGCTAATTTGCTCGATTTGGCTGTATTTCTCTACATCAAATTCGACGGTACCGGCAGGCTCGTTTTGAGCCTCTTTTTCTTTATTTTGATCGGCTTGATCGTCAGGCATTAGCGCTTGCGCTTGTTCATCCGCCGCAAAATCCTCGCCCGTAACCTCGTCATCTAGGACTTCTTGCGTTAAATTTTCATCATTTTTAGGCTCTTCGTTTTTTTCGTCAAGCGCTTCGCCGTCCGTATCATCGACCAAAAAGTCCGCATCGTCTAAAATCTCGTCTTTTATCTCTTGCTCTTTGTTTTCTTCAAATTTTATCTCATCGTCCGTAGCGGCGTCTTTTAGATGCTCTTGGGCCGCTTCGTCGCTTATAGATATTTGCGACTCTTTATCGTCCTCTGACGCAAGCTCTACGCTTGATTCCTTAGAGTTTTCAAAACCGGTATCGTTAGGCTTGGCGTCTAGTTCTACAAATCTCTCGTCCGCATCCTCGGCGTCTTTAGCCTCCGGCTCGTCGCTAGTAGCCTCAAATGCCTCTTCGTCCATAGCATCTATCTCATCGATCTGGTTCTTTATATCTTCTATACTGTCACCAAATGCCTCAAATTTAGCCTCTTGAGACTCGTTTTGCTCGGCTATCTCGTCTCCGGACTCGTCATCCAAATCAAGCCCGTTAAAATCCTCTTCTTTTACGGCTATTTCAAAATCATCGAGTTCACCTAGCGCTTCTTGCTCGTTTGTATCTTCAAATTTATCGTTATCAGCCTCCGATTCGTCAAAATTTGGCTCATCCGCCTTACTCTCAGGCTCTTGGCTCGCATCGTCCGTAGGTTTAACCGTCTCGCCGGGCTCCTCAAAACCGGCAGCTTCGTCGCCGGATAAAACCGGATCGTCATCCAAAATACCATACAAATCAAACTCGTCGGCATCGATAGGAGTAGGCTCTTCTTTAAATATTTCATCGCCTAAATCATCCATAAACTCAAATCCCTTTACCGACACTTCATCGTCTTGAGCCTCGGCCTTAGTCTCGCTAGCGGCCTCTTTGCTCTTGTTAGCCAGATCTTCGACGATAGCGATAAATTCGGTAGGCAAAAACGGCTTTGGCAGTATCCTATCGGCACCTTCGAAAGTCGGAGCGTTTTTAGAAGAAAGATATAAAATTTTGTTTGCAAATTGTTTTAGGTTCGTATCCTTAGCGTCCGAGTCGCTATCTACGATAAGCACGTCGCAAGGCCCGTCAAGCTCGCCGGCGTTGCCGATCTGAGCGTATTCAAGACCGATTTTATCAAGCGCTAACGTAGCAAGGCGCGATACGGCCGGATTTTCGTTTATGATGACGATTTTCACGAAGTCTCCTTTTATAAACCTAAAAAGCATATTTTAAGATATTTTCCATTACTTCAAGCTTAGTTTTAGAAAAATAGCGACGGAAGGTCGTTGATAACGCGAAACACCAGCTGCCTAAAAAGCTCCATCATACCAGCTAGTATCGCGATCAGCACGGCAAAGCCGATCGTAATCTTGATCGGATAGCCCACGACTAGCAGGTTAAACTGCGGCATCGTCTTCATGAGCATTCCAAATATCAAATCAGAAAGCAGCGAAAGCGCCAAAATCGGGAAAGAAATAATAAACCCGAAAGTAAATAAATTTATCATGGACTTTGAGGCGTACTGCACGATATCGGGACTCGGATAAAAGCCGCCCAGCGGAATGTGCGTAAGAGAATTTGAGATAAAAAGCAAGATCAAATGATGACCGTCAAATGCCAAAAAAGTCATAAGCGCAAGGAAATTTATGATATTTGAGATCACGGGCGAGCTGATACCCGTCTGCGGATCTAGCACCGTAGCCATCGAAAAGCCCATGATCATCGATATCTGCTCGCCTGCTAGCTGCAAACTAGCAAAAACGATGTAAAGCAGCAACCCCGCGCAAACACCCAGCGCCGCCTCGCACACGATCTCGACGGCTAGATAGTAAATTTCGCCGCTTTTAATGCTAGCAAGCGGAAACAAAAATAGCGTGAGCAAAAACGAAAACGCGGTCTTGACGCTCATAGGGATCTGCTCGTGTCCGTAAAACGGGAAAAATAGCATCAGCCCGCCGATACGCGCAAACAGTAGCATAAAGGTGATGACGCGCTCGGGCGCAAAAAACTCGACTAGTTCCACCTGACTCTTTCGTTTTTGATTTAAATTTTCGCATTCGGCTTGGTTTTCGTCTAAATAAATTTAGCTCGCGCTTCTAAAACCTAGCGCGGCTAACCAACCGATTTTCGTACGAAATCTGTGGCTATTTTAGTAGAATTTACTTTTATTCGGGGTTAAATTTAGCTTGCTTATCGCAAAAATAGTTCGTGAAATTTAACCTTATTTTTATCGCGTTATTTTTAGTTTTTGCGTTACGCCGTTAATGCCTGATTTACATTCCCTTTAGCTTACGACACCTTGCCGAATCTCGCGGCCATATGTCTATGCGCAGCATTTGCTACTAAATAGACGGCTTGATTCCAAGCTTTGATTATGTAACCGCGCAAGGCAAAATTCGGCGACGAAAACGGCGTAAAATTATGATTTTATATTATAAAAATCTACGCGTATTTACGGTTAGACGCGCCGCTATTTTAGCCTCCGGGATCAAAGCAGTTTTGCGTTTTACTAAATTTAGGACTTAAACTCGTCAAAGACGCTGTACGGATAAAACATATGTTTGTGGCACGTTTAGCGTTAGCAAAATGATCTATTTTTAAAATCCAAACGCCGTTACTAGGCTAAATTTGATGGCCGAGTTTACCGCAAAAGCAAAACGATAAAACAGTCAAAACAAGCTAAGGCAAAGCCGGCCTTTTCGTTAAATTTAAGCGGTTAAAGCTACGCGCAAAAGCCGGGGCTGTTTCTACCGGCGTTACTGCAAATATAGCGCCGCAACTGCTGCAATTTAATCAAAAAAATTAGGCCGAAATTTTACTAAATAATCAAGCTGTCTACTCTACCTGGCAATATTGCCAAAGGCTAAATTTAGCAAAATAGCATACAGACTATTTGGCAAAAATATCAAAAAATTAAGCAAATTAACGCGAAGTTAAAGAGAGCTTTTTGTCCTCGAGGCGGTAAACCTCGTCGCATCTTTGCGCAAGCTCGTTATCGTGAGTGACCAAAACCAGCGCCGCATCGTTTGCTTTGATGTAGTTAAACAGCGTTTGCATCACTTCGTTTGCAGTCTGTTTGTCTAGATTTCCCGTCGGCTCGTCGGCAAATATCACGCGCGGCTTTTTGCAAAGCACTCTAGCGATCGATACGCGCTGTTGTTGCCCGCCGCTTAGCTCGCCTACTTTTTGATTCATTACGCCGTCTATCTTTAAATTTGACAAAATTTCATCGTCGATTTTTTGAGCGGATAAAACGGAAGCTAGCTCGATATTTTCGTGCGCGCTAAAGCCTTTAAAAAGATAGTGCGCCTGAAAAATGATACCGAAATCAAATCTGCGGATGCGCAAAAGTTCGTTTGCTGATAGATCGTAAAGCGACTTGCTACCGTAGATAACTTCGCCGTTTTTGGGTCGCAAAAGAGTGGAAAGTATGTGGAGTATGGTTGATTTGCCGCAGCCGCTGACGCCCGTTATGGCGCAGCTACCGCCGGCATTTACGCTTAAATTTACATCCTCAAAGAGCGTATAATCATACGCAAAGCCTAGATTTACGCCCTTTAAGATTTCCATTAAATTTTAGCCTATTTGCGCCGCAACCTCGGCCGCAAAGTCCTCGTTTTTCTTCTCTAGGCCTTCGCCTAGCTCGAAGCGAACGTATTTTACTACCTCGATCTTACCGCCTAGCTCTTTGCCTTTTTCTTCAACGACCTGCTCGATAGTTTTTTTATCGTCCATTACGTAAAACTGTCCAAGTAGCGTAAGGCGCTGATCTAAAACGGTGTTATCCGCGTAAAATCTCTCGATCTTACCAGGGATGATCTTATCCCAAATTTTCTCAGGTTTGCCCTCGGCTTTTAGCTCTTCTTCGATCGCTTTTGTAGCTTTAGCAAGCTCAGCCTCACCTATCTGGCAGCGGCTAGCAT
>CAUQMN010000055.1:0-7087 GCA_963518765.1 uncultured Campylobacter sp. | reverse complement strand
GCATATCCCCGCACAATTTCAGCGTTTTTTCGGTATTTAGAGGGATGTTTTTTAGCGCACCCGCAGTGCCTGGGAACTCTTTTAAATTTTGTTCGTAAATTTTAGTTTGGGGGAAAAATTCTTTGATTTTAGCTTCCACTAGCTCTTTTTGATAGCTCAAAACCACGCTCACGTCGCTACTGATCTCATAAGCCTTGCGCAAAATATGGATAATCATCGGCTCTCCGCAAAGCTCGAAAAGCACCTTTGGTTTGGTTGATTTCATCCTCGTGCCAAGCCCCGCGGCAAGCACCACTACGCCGATATTGCTCATCTTTATTTCCTTGTTTAAATTTGAGCGATTTTATCTCAAATTTACTAAATGCGCGATTAAGGTTTTTGCGATTAACAAAATCTTAAGGATTAAACAATATAATCACGACCTTTTAGCATAATCAAAATCAAATTTACGATAAAGGATACGGTTTGTTTTCATTTTTTAAAAAAATGCTTAGGAAAAATAAATTTTTGTTTAATCTCCACCTGATTTTATCGATTATTTTTGCTATTCCCTTACTTCTTATCGGCGTTACGGGCGCGATTTTGTCGTATCAAAACGAGCTTGAGGAGCTTATAAATTTAAACTCCGTCAAGGTCGAAAAAACCGGCGAAATGCTAAGCGTGGAGAAAATCCTGCAAAGCTTTAGCGAGCAAACGGGCGTCAAACAGCCCGCAAGGCTGGTGCTGCAAAAAAGCGAAAACGAAGCGGTCAAAATTTATGCTAACAAGAGCGAAGCGTATTTGGTTAATCCCTATACCGCGCAAATAATCGGCAAGGACTACGGCACCGCTTTCGTGCGCACGGTTATGTCGCTGCACCGAAATTTAGGCCTTGCGCTAACGAGCAATAAAACCGCGGGCGAGGTCGGCAAGCAAATAGTAGGCGCAAGCACGGTTGCTATGATAATCCTCGTGATAAGCGGCGTTTGGCTACATTTTCCGCGCCTTAAGCAAAAATTTTCCGCAGCTATCACGCCGAATTTTAAACTCAAAAAATACGCCCTTTTTCACAACCTGCACACGAGCCTAGGCGCCTTAAGCGCGGTAATCTATCTAGTTATCTGTTTAACGGGTCTAACGTGGTCGTACCGCTGGTATAGCGATATGGAAATGAAACTTTTCGTCAGTTCGCAAAATATGCCCCAAAACGAGTCCAAGCCGGGTCCCGTAAAAGACGAGGCTAAAAAGAGCGCCGAGTATAAATTTAGCGACGCGCAGAGAGCTTACGAGATATTTAAATCAAGCGGTACGGAGTATAAAGAACTTAGCTTGATGCTAGCAGCCGGAGATAAGATAAACGTCAGATACTACGAGCCTGATGCGCCTAGTACGGCTTATCCTAAAATGACGTCCGTAGACGTAAAAGAGGGCAAGATGACGGAACAAAAGCAAACGAGCGGCATAACGGCCGGTATGGTAAAAAGCGCGAACTACCAGCTGCATACGGGATATTTTTTTGCAAATGCGGGTAAAATTTTGTGGTCGGCGGTTTCGCTTTTGATGGCACTTTTTATATTTAGCGGCTTTTATATGACGGCAAAAAGAGCGTTTAAGCCAAAAAGAGCTTAGCTAAGCTTAGCCTAGCTTCGTGCCTCGATGCTTAAAATATTGCCTTAAATTAGATCAAATTTAACTCTAGTAAAGGCGGTAGATTTGCCGCCTTAAATTCTACTTTCTTTAAAAAATTTAAATCCGCGGTATCAGCCGAATTTACTTCTAAAATCGCGCCTAAACGTTAGGATAAATTTTATCCCCCAAAGCGCGCAAAAATCGAAATTTAAACCAAAATGCGGTTTTTGAAAAAAATTATACCGGTTTGGAACGTATTTTGCAAATAGCTAGCCTGAGTTTAACTGTTTTTTCAACTAAAAAAAACTAAAATACAAACCAAATTTTATAGGTGGAAAGTTCAAGATGGATTTAGGTAGCGTCGTCGGTTGGATAGTTGTTATGGTGCTTTTGCTCGGTTCGATGCAAATGGGCGTCGGAATCGGAGCTTATATCGATATTCCCTCGGTTTTGATCGTTTTTGGCGGCACGATTTGCGCTTTGATGATCGGCTTTAAGATGGAGCAGATAAAAAAGCTAGGCACGTTTTACGGTATTGCCGCAAAACCAAAAACCTATAATCTGCCCGAAATCGTAAAAAAAATGGTCGAGTACTCCACTAAAGCCCGCCGCGACGGTATCTTGGCGCTTGAAAGCGACGCAAATAACGAAACCGATCCGTTTCTAAAAAAAGGCTTATCCATGGCGGTTGACGGCAACGAACCGGACGCCATCAGATCGCTGCTTGAGATAGATATGGAGCAGGCTAGCTCGAGGCACGGCGATAATATCAAAATTTTCGAACAAATCGCGGGTTTTGCGGGCTCGATGGGCATGATCGGTACGCTCATCGGCCTGGTTGCGATGCTAATGAACATGTCCGATCCTTCGGCTATCGGTCCGTCGATGGCGGTCGCTCTTATCACGACGCTTTACGGAGCGATGATAGGAAACATCCTAGGCTCGCCCGTGGCAAACATCCTAAGCATCCGCGACAAGGATGAAGGCACGGCAAAGGTGCTGATGCTAGAGGGCATAATGGCCATCCAAGCTGGCGATAATCCTAGGACGCTTGAAATGAAGCTGCTATCGTTTTTGCCGCCTAAAGACCGCGTTAGTCAGTTTGATAAGTAGAAAAAATGGCTAAAAAGTTAATCGATCCAAGCGATTGCCCCAAATGCTTGCCCGAGTGGCTTGCGGCGTTTGGCGACTTGATGTCGCTTTTGCTTTGCTTTTTCGTACTGCTTCTTTCGATGAGTACGATGGACGCAAAGAAGTTAGAGGCCGCGATCGGCTCGCTAAACGGAGCGCTAGGTGTGCTTGAGGGCGGCGCAAAGCCTGATGTGAGCGCCGAGCAAAATCAAGACGACCATGCCACCTCAAACAAAGAACGCACGGGCGTGAAGTCGAATTTCGAGCAGACGCTGCGCTCTATCAACGAGCTTTTGCACGCTAGCGGCTCGCCTGAAATCACGTTTGAGGAGAGCGAGAGCGGATTTGTGATTAGATTACCCGCAAATTTACTCTTTGCAAAAGATAGCGCCAAGCTGCAAAACGACGATGCGCTGCTATTTTTAAAACGTATCGCGATGGTGATAGCCAAGCTACCCCCGGACGTCGTAGCAAACGTGATCGGCCACACCGACAGCGAGCAGCCGGCGTCTACCGAGTTTAAAGACAACTGGCAGCTATCGTCGGCTAGAGCTATCAGCGTAGTTAGCGAGCTCATCAAAGACGGCGTCGATCCTAAAAAGCTAACCGCATCAGCAAAGGCTGAATTTGAGCCGTTTGCGACGAATTTTACCGAGCAGGGCAGGGAGAAAAACCGCAGGGTCGAGATTCACTTCGTTTCGTTAAATTTAGACGACAAAGCCAAAACACAAAAAAGCATACTGGACGCGCAGGAGTAAATTTGAAAAAACTGACGTTTTTGCTGTTTTTTATATTTGCGGCGGTCGCGATCGGTGAGGATAATGTCACGATCCCGACCGTAAATCTCAGCCTAAGCGCGCCCACTACGCCAACCCAGTTAGTTAGCTCGCTAAACGTCCTACTGGTCCTCACAGTTCTCACGCTCGCTCCTTCGCTAGTTTTTATGATGACGAGCTTTTTGCGGCTCATTATCGTTTTTTCATTCTTGCGACAGGCGATGGGTACGCAGCAGATGCCGCCCTCTACGGTGCTTATTAGTCTTGCGATGGTGCTTACGTTTTTTATCATGGAGCCTGTGGGCAAGAAAGCCTACGAAGCGGGCGTGCAGCCGTATCTAAGCGAACAAATCGGTTATCAAGAGGCCTTTGAGCGCGGCGTGAAGCCGTTTCGCGAGTTTATGATAAAAAATACGCGCGAGAAGGACTTGGCGCTGTTTTTACGCATCAGAAATATGCCAAACCCGCAAAGCTTCGACGATATCCCGCTCACGGTCGTGATGAGCGCGTTTATGATTAGCGAGATGAAAACGGCGTTTGAGATAGCCTTTTTGCTCTATCTACCGTTTTTGGTCATCGATATGGTCGTTAGCTCCGTGCTCATGGCGATGGGTATGATGATGCTGCCGCCGACGATGATTTCACTGCCGTTTAAGCTGCTTATTTTCGTGCTAGTCGACGGGTGGAATTTGCTCGTCATGAACCTCGTTAAAAGCTTTCATTAGGTTTTTTGTCGCTATAATCTTAAAAAAGCTCCGTGCGCCGCTTAAATTTTCATTTTATTTTACCTACGGCGCCAGACTTCAGACGGCGCAAATCTGCTCAAATTTAGCCCGCGCCGCCCAGAGCTAATAGGGAAGGGTTTAGATGAAAAAAATTTATATATTTTTGAGTTTTTGCGTTTTTTTAGTCGGTTCGGAGGTTAAATTTGAAGGAAATTTACCCGAGCTAATTTTGGCCGCGCAGAGCTCAAATTTAGCTCAAATTTCAAACTACGAACCGCAAAAAGCACAGCTGCAAAAAGAGGCCGTAAAAAGTGCATATATGCCAAGCCTCACGGTTGAGGGCGGATACAGCTTTTTAAGCGGCGACATAAACGTCCTGCGCCCGCAAAGAGCCGCCACGGCAAGGGCAATTTTGGAGCTTGCCGTTTATGACGGCGGCAAAAGAGAAGCTCTATTAAGCTCGCTTTCGCACCTTAGCGCGGCTGAAATTTTAAAAAACGAGGAGTACCAAAACCTGCTTGCATTTAACATGGCTAAGCTTTATTTTGGCTTTTTGTCGCTGGGCGAGCTTGCGCTGGCAAAAGAGGGCGAGATAAACTACCTAAAAAACGCGCTAAATAGGCTGGAAAAATACTACCGCGCGGGACTTAGCGACGAGAGCGAGTATGAAGCGGTAAACGCCAGATACGCCATGGCGCTAGCCGAACGCCTCGAAATCTCGCAAAATCAAAACGAGATAAAAAATCAAATTTACGCGCTAACGGGCAGGGATATAGAGCCTGTGGCGGGCTCTAGGATTGCGCTTGCTGATGAGGACTTCGCGCCGCAAAAAGGCGAAAAGCCCGAGCTTGAGGCGCTTAGGCTAAATTTCGCCGCGGCTCTTGAGGACGAAAAGATAACCGCGTCCGAGACGAACCTACAAATTTTCATTAAAAACACCTACACCTTTATGCGCACGCATTACGATAGAAACTTGCTGCCCGCACAGTATAGAAGCACGCTGGAGCCGTATTTCGACGACTTTTTTAAGCCGAATTTAAACACCAACGAGCTGATTTTAGGCTTTAGCTGGAAGGCGTTTGATTTTGGCGCAAACAAAAAGCAGCGCGAGATAAAGCGCATAAGCGCGCTGCAAGCGAAGTTAAATCTGGATCAAAAGCGCTTGCAAAACGAGCTAAATTTAGCAAATATCAAAAACGACCTAAAGACGCTCGAGCAAAAGATCGCCGCCGGCAAAAGTGCGCTAAACTCGGCGCAAACCTCGCTAAATACCGTTAGTAAAAAGTACGAAGCCGGACTGCTTGGATACGTCGAGTTTTTAAACGCTACCGCGCAGAGCTTTAGCGCAGGCAGCGCACTGGAGCTAAGCAAGAGTAAATTTGAGATCAAAAAGGCGGAGTATCTATACGAGCGCGGTGGTAAAATCGCCGAAAATATCGAAAAAACGGAGCGCAAATGAATAAAATTTTACTTTTTTTACTGAGTGCGGCGATTGCGCTTTACGCACAGGATAGGATCTACGCGAGTTTTGACGTCGCGCCCGCAAAAGACGCGCAGCTCGCGCTAAAAGCCGTCGGTATCGTAAAGAGCGTAAATGTAGAAGTCGGCTCAGCGGTAAAGCGCGGCGACGTGCTGCTCGAGCTTGAAAACGAGAGCGAAAAGCTAGCCGTAAAGCTCGCTCAAAACGACCTAGAGAGCGCGCAGACGGCAAAAGCCCACGCAAAAAGCGTGCTGGATAAATTTAAGCTCGTTCAAAGCGTGAGCTCGAAGCAAGCTTTTGAAAATGCGGAATTTGATTTTAAAAACGCGGCGCTAGCCGAAAACAGAGCGCATCTGGCGCTAAATTTGGCGCAAAAAAGACTTGAGGATACGAGGCTGCTAGCGCCTTTTGACGGGACGATCTCGGGCAAGAGTATCGAGGTCGGCGAGGGCGTGGGCGGCGTAGCGCAAAAGCTGATGTCGATTTTTTCCTATCCGGACGTGAAGCTCAAGCTTAGCTTTGATGAAAAATTTAAAGACCGCGTGAAAATCGGTAGCGAATTTATCTATAAACTAGACGGCCAAAACGAGGAAAGACGCGGCGAAATCAGCCTCATCTACCCGACTATCGACACGAAAAACGGCAAAATTTACGCCGAAGTGCAGGCGCGAAATTTGACGCCGGGGCTTTTTGGCGAGGGATATATCGTCTCTAGCGCGCAGGACGGGGATGCAACGAGCGATAAAAAGGTCGCCGAGCCTAAAGACAAGGATGAAAATAAAACATTTGGGCTTAAATTTGAAGGCTTAAAGAACGGCGGGCATGCCGATTTGGGCGCGAAATTTGACGATAGAAAAGCTAGCTTTGACGCGGTTAGGTTTTTAAATTTGACGGTACAAACGAAAATCGGGATAAATTTGAACTCAAATTCGGCGTACGGCGTTAAATTTAACTCCGCCGCGAAAAATACAAATTTGACGGGCGCGTCAAATTTATCACATAAACAAGGCGGCATAAATTTAAACGCCGAATCTGACGCGGCGCAAATTTTACTAGCCGATAATCTCCAAACGCTTTATGCAGGTCAGGGCAGCCGGATAAATTCGCCGCAAAAGTCCGTTTTAGCGAAGGCGCGAAATGTATAAACTAGCCATAAATCGCCCGATTACGACGCTGATGTTTTTCGTCGCGCTCGTATTTTTCGGCGCGATGTCGCTTCATAGGATGCCGGTAAATCTCTTTCCCGAGGTCGTCATCCCGCTGGTTAAGATCACGACCTATGCGCCAGGCGACATGAGCCTCATCGAGAGCAGGGTCACTAAAAAGATTGAGGACGAGGTCTCGACAATAGACGGTATCAAAAAGAT
>CAUQMN010000054.1:0-7098 GCA_963518765.1 uncultured Campylobacter sp. | reverse complement strand
GGGCGCGATAGTAAGCGAAATACGCCAAGCCTTTTTTGAAGCAAACGACGACGTCATAAAATGCTACAAATATCAAGCCACGCTAGATACTCGCACGTCAGAGCTATGTCGTGCCTACGACGGGCTAATATGGGATAAAGACTACAAGCCCATCGGGCATAACTTCCCGTTTCGCAAACCGCGCGTAAATACTCATTTTAATTGCCGTAGCGTCATAATACCCGTAACTAAAAGCTGGGACGAGTTAGGCATCGAGGGAATGGACGGCGCAAACGATCGCACTAGGTCGTCTATGAACGGCTACGTGCCGCAGGATATGACGTTTAACGACTGGCTAAAAACTCAAAGCCCCGACACGATAGAAAAGACGCTGGGCAAAGGCAGAGCCGAGCTATTTATGCAAGGCAAGATCACAATGCGGGATTTAATAACGCAGCAGGGGCGGAGCGTAAATTTAGAGGATTTGGTAAAGAAAAAGTCGATTAAAAAGGCTTTCACGGAAGACAACATTACTGTAGGAGAAATGGAGACCATTAAAGCGTGGAGTAGAGACAGCAAAGAAATCCGCGCGTACATGACCGGTATGCTAAAAGAAGAATTATCGCAAGACAAAAAAGAGGATTTTGATAACTTTATTAACTTATTCAATAAATACGAAAGCAATGTAAAAAAAGGAACGGACATATACAGAGGCATAGGTTTTAACGATCCTGAAGTATACGAAAATAGCGTATTTTCAAAGTTAAAAGTCGGTGATGAATATTTTGATAAAGCTATTTCTAGTTTCTCGTTAGAACAAAGCGTAGCCAAGCAATTTAGCGAACATCGCGGAGGATATAAGCAAATTATATTAAAAACAAAATCGCGCGGTAGAGAATTTGATTTGACTAGCTTTTCGGAATTCGACGATGAATTTGAGGTTATTATAAGGGGAGGGGACAAATTTAGAGTAATCGATATAAAAGAGGAGACAATAAAAGGCGATAGCGTTACGGTAATTTATTTAGAGTAGCAATGCCTGCGCCACTCCTTGACACAATTAAAAAAGAATTTTTTATCGTTTTCACACTCTTTATCAAATGTTTTTCTAACATCATCGTCTTTATAATTTAACCCTTTTTTCTCTGCCCAATAATAATAGGCTCGACGCGCCTCTTTCCAGTCTACTTCACCATCGTTAATAATATTTTCTATTTCTTGACCCATATCATATCCTTTTCTTTTATTATACCACTTTTTTACCAAACCAACCCCATTTAAAATTTAAGTTACTATTCTATCAAAGGCAGTGCCTTAAATTTAACTCTTGTGGAGGACGAAATGACGATCGAGGAGCTAGAAAAGCAAGTCAGTGATTTGCAAGCCGAAAAAGAAGCGATGAACGCTAAAAACAAAGAGCTTTTAAGCGAGGTAAAAAAGCTAAAAGCCAAAAATAGCGATGCAGTGGAAGCCGAGAAATACGCCGAGCTTGAAGCTAAATACGACGAGCTAAAAGCAGAGAACGACAAGCTCGCTAAAAAATACGACGCAGATACGAAAAAGCTAAACGCCGATCTAGCTAACGCTAACGGCTCGCTAAATAAGTATCTAATCGATGCCGGGCTAAGCGATAATCTCGCAAAAGCGGGCGTAAAGGCGGAGTTTTTAGAAGCGGCCAAAGCTCTTTTGCGCGGTAATGCCAGCCTAAAAGACGACAAGGGCGAGCTAAAAGCGTATATCGCGGATAAGCCTATAAGTGAATTCGTGGGCGAATGGGCACAAAAAGACGGTAAAGCTTTTATAGCCGCGCCTCAGGGTCAAGGCGGAGGAGCTAGCGGAGGCGGCGGTAACGTAAATATCGGCGCTAAATGGGGCGGCACTCGCGAGGAGCGAATAGCCGCGATAAAAGAGAAATTTAACTTAAAGGAATGAAAATATGGCACTAAGCGACATGAAGGTATTTTCCGAATACCTAGCAGGCACTACAATCGAGACGCTAAGTCAAGACATCGAGAAATTTAACGCGGCTAGCGGCGGCACGATAATTCTAAACGCGCAGGGCATAGACGGCGATTTTATGCAAGAGAGCTTTTTTAGAGGCATCCACTCCGCGCAGCGCAGGGTAGATAGATACGCGGCAAACGCGGCGGCTACGGCTACGACCCTAAGACAAGAGCAAGATAACGCCGTTAAAGTAGCGGGGGGATTTGGCCCGGTAGTGTTTGAGCCGGGGCAGCTAACGTGGATAAAAAAAGACCCGTCCGTAGCTCTTGAAGTGATTTCAAGAAATATGAGCGAGGCGATGATAAGCGATATGCTAAATACGGCTATCTCCGCGCTCGTAGGGGCTATCGGCAATAACGCCGGCGTAGTAAACGACGTAAGCGCGAGCGGCGGCATAAACCAAGCCAACCTAAACAACGCGTATGCTAAATTCGGCGATAGAAGCGCGGCCATAACGGCTAATATAATGAGAGGCGCGGTATTTCATAAGCTAATCGGGCAAAATTTAGCAAACGCCGCACAGCTATTTAAGGCTGAAAACGTGCTCGTTGTTGAGATTTTGGGTCGCCGCGTAGTAGTAACAGACGCGCCGGCTCTGTATAAAGCGGGAACACCGAATAAAGACTACGTTTTGGCGCTAACAACCGGCGCTGCGGTAGTAAGCGACGCGGGCGATCTAATCACGAACATTCAGACCAACAACGGCAAAGAGCGCATAGAAACTACTTATCAAGCCGATTACACATTCGGGCTATCGCTCAAAGGCTATTCTTGGGACACGGCAAACGGCGGCAAAAGCCCGGATAACGCAAAACTAGGTACCGGCACGAACTGGGATAAGATCGCGGCTAGCGACAAAGATACCGCGGGCGTATTGCTAATAGGCGACGCGGCTAAAAACTAACCCCGCGGCATATCGCGTCGCTATGCGTCGTTGCAAATTTCGCGCGGCTGCGGTTACGTATTTCATATACGCGCCCTTGCCGCCCTTATTTGCGTCTCGCCTAGCTTAGCGATACTTGCGGGCAATAAAATTTAACAAGGAAGCAAAATGTCTAAATGGTATGTAGAATTCCCGACGTTTCAATATAACGAGGATGTTAAATCCCTAGCCAAAGAGCGGGGGCTGGCTATCATCGACGCTAAATTCGACGAGGGCGACGGGGTAAAAGACCCGCCCGCTTTGACTTTAAAGGGCGCGACGCAAGAAGTCGATTACGACGAGCTGATTTCAAGGCTCGATACGTTAAAGGCGGGCGAGCTGAAGTCGCTAGCGGCTCATTTGGGTGTTGAATACACCAATGCAGACGGCACTAAAGCCGCAATAAAAGAGAAGCTAGGACAATGATACCCGAGGACGGCACCGGGCTAGCTAATGCCAACGCTTACGTTTCGGTCGAGTTTGCCGATGAGTATTTCTCGGCACGCGGCAACGAGGCGTGGGCTGGGCTAGGCAGCGCGGACAAAGAGGCAGCCATTATCAAGGCGACGGATTATTTAGAAGCTGTGTATTTTGACAAATGGCGAGGAGAGAGATTAAAGGCCGATCAGGCTTTGAGTTTCCCGCGCTCGCCGTTTGGGATGCCTGCTAAATTTAAATCCGCCGTTTGCGAGCTAGCTATAAGGGCAAACGCAGGCGAGCTAATGAGCGACGTCGAGCGGCTAACCACCAAAGAAAAGGTGGGTAGTATCGAGGTAGAATACGCGCAAAACGCAGACCCCGCCACCAAATACGCTTACGTAGCTAGCCTTTTGAAGCCGTTTTTAAAACCCGCAAACGCAATGGTAATGAGGCTAGAGCGATGCTAAACGAAAAAGCCAAGAATACGGCGTTTAAATTGCTCGAAAAATTCGGCAAAGTAGGCACGTATAAACGCAAAAGCGGGCAAATTTACGACCCCGAAACGGGCGGAATGACCGAGCAAACAAGCGAATACAAAGTAAAGGCGTATATCGATAGCGCGAAAAGCTACTCAAATTTAATAGAAAAAAGCTTGTTAAACGAGGGAGATAACGTGATCTTGGTAGCCGCTAAATCTTTGCCTTTTATGCCGCAAAACAACGACGTGATAGAGTTTCCTCACTGCTCCTATACCATCAAATATAACGACGCGGTATGGGGCGGCGAGGACGTGGCGCTACATCAGCTAATCGGGGTGGCGAAATGATAGAGAGACAGATAGAGAACTTTAGCGCGAGAGCGCAAGAAAAGGTGCTAAAAATCTTTAAAAAATCAATCATCGACCTAACCTCGGACATCATCAGCGATACTCCGGTAGATACGGGTAGGCTAAAAAATAATTGGTTTCCTAGCGTAGGCGCAGCTAGCGAGCAGACGACCGAAGCGACCGCAAACGAGGCAGGAGATAGGGCTAATAGCTTCGTAAACAATCAGCTAGCGCTAGATAAAACCTTTTATTTTACAAACAATTTACCTTACGCTTTTCGCATAGAATTTGAGGGGTGGAGTAAGGTAAAAGCCCCGCAAGGTATGGTAAGGCGCAATGCTATCCGCTGGAAACAAATCGTAAAAAGGGCGGCTAATGCTACGAATTAGGCAGGCTTTAGAAAAAGCGGTTTTGGCTGTTGCTCCCGCTATCGACACGGCTTTTGAAAATACGACGTTTAAACCAAGATCAAACGAGCCTTACCAACAACTACATTTTTTACCCGCCAAACCAGAGGCAGCGGTAATTGATGATAGTATTTCAGAAGTATTAGGCGTGTTTCAGATAACTTTACGCTACCCAGCAGGCAAAGGCGTCAAAGACGTTTTAGAGCGGGCAAGCCTTTACGAAAGAGCCTTTAATGTAGGGGCGAAATTTGAACACGCAGGCGTTAAGACGTATATTTACCGCCCGGCGGAGATAAATATACTAGGCGTTGACGGCGATCGCTACGGCGTGGCCGTTTCTATTTATTTTAAATCTTACAAGGAGTGAAAATGGCAGCAAATCTTGAAGTTACCGACGCGCAGCTTACCAAATTTTACATTTGCGATACTAGCGTCGATTTAGGCGACGCGACGAAAATCAAAACGGCGCTAGCTACTAGCGGGCAAACAAAACGCATAGCGTATTTGGAGGATTTGGGCGACTTTACAAAAACCCGCGAAACCACCGAATACAAGTGCATAGACGAGGACGCGGTCGCGGTATCGCAAGGCTCGGTAAGCTACGGCGAAACGGAGCTAAAGCTTTTTTATAAGGCAGGTCAAGACAACGGCGTAAACGAACTTAGCGAAATGTTTGACAAAAAACAGCGCAAGCAGTTTATCATTGTGGGCGACGATGAGCCGGCCACCGGAGCGAATAAGCATCCGTCATACATCACGGGCGAATTTATCAACACCAAAACGGGCATAACGATTAATAAAGGCGACGTTATACGCGTGCCTGCCGTTATCAAAATAACCCGTCTTGATAAATTAATTCCCGCTTCGGCGTAAAAGGTAAAAAATGGACTTAAAAAATTTTGATATTTCAGCGGGCGAAACGGGCGTTGAGCTAACCATACTCGATCTTGACAATAAACCGACCGACATCAAGATCAAGGTGCTAAGCTTTCATAGTAGAAAAGGGCGCGAGGTATTTCTTGAAGCCCTTAAAAGAACAAACACTGATGGCACTCTAGCCAAATCTCAAAGCGAGATACTAGCGGGGCTTACCGTCGGCTGGAAAGGCATCAGCGAGGGCGAAAAAGAGCTTAAATTCAGTCGTGAGGAAGCCGTGCGCGTATATGAAACCTATCCGATCATTGCGGGGCAAGTGGAGCGCTTTACGGAGGACGCTAAGAACTTCTTAAAAAAGTAGAGGACGAGCTGTCGCTATGGGTGCGGCAGTTTGCCTTTTATAGCACGACGCCCGATGACGCTAAAGAGTGTCGCGGGGCGACGCGCGAACAAATTTATCCGCCCCTAACTTGGGGCGAACATCTGATAAACGCTTTGTCGGAGTTAAATTTCGCTAGAAGCGGCGGGTATGGCGCAGTGCCGATAGATTTTCAGGAGATAAAAGCCTACTGCGATCTAACGGGCGCTAAATTTAGCCCGTGGGAAATAATCACGCTGCAAAAGCTAAGCGTAGTTTATTGTAGCGAGCGAAACAATACCGACAAACTAGCTTATGCGCCTTATATGGGCGAGTTTAATCCAAAAGGTTTTTCATCTATAATGGCAAAATTTGCGAAGTAGCCTTAAAAAAAGGCTACTTTTTAGCGTTGCGTTAGCAATGTCGGCATTGCCAAAGTAGTATCGTCAAGCGCTTTGCCCGCCTTTTTGAAAATATTTGTAGTTTTTTCAAATATTGCGCCCACAATCAACATTATAATAGTAAACAATATTGCTACAATTGCAAAAAGTATATACCAATGCGGCGCAGCAAGCATATTTATTTTGAGTGCAAGAGAAAAACCTTTCTTGTATGTTTCAAGTTCTTTTTGGCTATTTTTTATTCTTGCCGCAAAAGCGTCTCTTTTCTCATAAAAACCTTTTTTATCCGTTAGCAGCATTTTAATCGTAAACCATAAGGCCGAAGGAAATATATTTTTATCAACGGAGTCTGTGAACATTGCGTAAAGCAGTTGCTTAAAATCTTCACTATAACCATCGTCGGATTCAACCTCTTTTATTAGGTTAACCAATTCCCATCTTTTTTCAAGGGAGAGTTTAGTTGTCGTTTGGTGGTATCTGACTAAAAGTAATGTTATCCCGGCGCATAAAACTAATGCCGCAATTAAAGAACTAGTCATTTTTTCTTCCTCCCCTTTGAAAGTTCTTGAAATTGTCTTATTCTTGTTTCTTCGAGCTTTTTTGCGTGTTTATAGTTTAATTTAATAACGAGATAAGCAAAGACGCAAGCAATAATAAAAATAAGAACATTGGATAAAAAGCACGGCTGATCTTTGAATAGTTCGGATATTCTATCAAAAATATCTAAAGTTGATTGAGTATTCATACTGCCATACTTAATTTAATTTATTTGAGGTGCTAAATATATCAAAAAAAGGCAAAAAAGATACTAAAAGCAAACTAAATCTTTAGTTTACCAAACCAACGCCCCCTTAAATTTCATATACAATTTGCCCTAGATTAAAAAAGGGGCAAATTATGACCGA
>CAUQMN010000053.1:0-7114 GCA_963518765.1 uncultured Campylobacter sp. | reverse complement strand
TCAAACTATGGAAAGCGGGTATTAGAAGCAACTCTATTGACCCGAATGCTCGCCACTGTATGGCAAGCGCGGTCACTGGCTTTATGCAGACATTTGGTATAGACGAGCCAGCAGGCTGCTATGATGACATCGAGCTAACTGATACTATCGTGGCTTGGGGCGCTAATATGGCCGAGATGCACCCGATACTTTGGGCGCGCGTCAGCGATAAAAAGCTAAGCGACCCTGAGCGCGTGAAGGTTATAAATTTGAGCACGTATTCGACTAGAACGTCAAATATTGCCGATTCCGAGATTATTTTCGCTCCTTCAAGCGACGTAGCTATCTGGAACTATATCGCTCACGAGATCGTTTATAATCATCCTGAAGCCATCGATTGGGACTACGTAAATAGCCACTGCGTATTTGCGACGGGGCCTGCCGATATCGGCTATGGGCTTAGAAATAATCCAAATCATCCTAACTACTCAAACGAAAAAGACGTCGTGGAGACGGAGCTTCATAAGAAACTAAGCAAAAACGAGGGCGTGACTCTGGGCTATCTAGGCTATAAAGAGGGTGACGTGATGGAAAATAAAAATACGGCTACCGCGGGCAAACACTGGCAAATCACGTTTGAGGAATTTAAAGAAGCTCTTAAACCTTATACGCTTGACTTCTGTGCTCCGCTAATAAAAGGTGATCCAAACGAGGATTTGGAAGAATTTAAGAAAAAACTAAAGCAACTAGCCGACTGGTACATCGAAAAAGGTAGAAAAGTAGTTAGCTTTTGGACAATGGGCTTTAACCAGCACCAACGCGGCACTTGGGTAAACGAGCAAGCCTATATGGTGCATATGCTACTTGGCAAACAAGCAAAACCGGGCGAGGGCGCTTTCTCGCTAACCGGACAACCAAGCGCATGCGGAACGGCACGCGAGGTCGGTACTTTCGTTCATCGCTTGCCTGCGGATATGGTCGTAGATAACGCCGAACACCGCGAAATAAGCGAGAAAATTTGGAAACTTCCTAAAAACACGCTAAATCCGAAAGTCGCCTCCCACTACGTAAAAATGATGCGCGATATGGAAGACGGAAAGATGAAATGGGCGTGGGTGCAGGTAAATAACCCGTGGCAAAATACCGCAAACGCAAACCACTGGATAAAAGCCGCTCGCGAGATGGATAACTTTATCATCGTTTCAGATCCGTATCCTGGCATCTCGGCTAAGGTTGCCGACCTGATCCTACCTACTGCGATGATTTACGAAAAATGGGGCGCGTACGGTAATGCTGAGCGCCGAACGCAGCACTGGAGACAACAAGTCCTTCCGGTAGGCGAAGCGATGAGCGACACGTGGCAAATGCTGGAATTTGCTAAGCGCTTTAAGCTAAAAGAGGTTTGGGGCGAACAAAAAGTGGATGATAAGCTAACGCTTCCAAGCGTGCTAGACGAGGCAAAAGCCATGGGTTATAGCGAAGAAGATACGCTATTTGACGTGCTTTTCGCAAACGAAGAGGCTAAGAGCTATCCTGCAAAAGACGCTATAATGGAAGATTTCGATAACTCCGAAGTTTTCGGCGATAGCAGAAAAGTAGTCGGCTCAGACGGAAAGGTATTTGAGGGATACGGATTTTTCATCCAAAAATACCTTTGGGAAGACTACCGCAAATTTGGCTCCGGTCACGGACACGATCTAGCCGACTTTGATACTTATCACAAAGTGCGCGGACTAAGGTGGCCCGTCGTAGACGGTAAAGAAACTCAGTGGAGATTTAACGCCAAATACGATCCGTATGCCAAAAAATATGCCGAAGACGGCAAGCAGTTTGCATTCTACGGAAATAAAAAAGCCAAGTTGCAAAAAGGCGATCTAGCAAAAGTAACTAGCGGCGACGAGAAATTTTCTATCGCTAATAGGGCTAAAATTTTCTTCCGCCCTTATATGGATCCGTGCGAGATGCCTGATACTACGTATCCTTTCTGGCTATGTACGGGCCGCGTCTTGGAGCACTGGCACACAGGCACTATGACTATGCGCGTTCCTGAGCTTTACCGTGCTGTTCCAGAGGCGCTTTGCTATATGCACGAGGGCGATGCGCAAAAGCTAAATTTACAACATAACGACGTAGTTTGGGTTGAGTCTCGCCGCGGCAAGGTAAAAGCAAGAATTGATCTTCGCGGACGAAACAAAACCCCTTCGGGCCTAGTGTACGTGCCGTTTTTCGATGAAAACGTATATATCAACAAAGTCTGCTTAGATGCGACTTGCCCGATCTCAAAAGAGACCGACTATAAAAAATGTGCGGTTAAAATTTACAAGGCTTAATAATGCAAAATAGAAGAGAGGCTTTAAAATTCGGGTTAAAAGCGATTAGTTTGGTTCTCGCGGGCGGTTTCATCTGGAGTACGCAAACGACGGCTAAAGCCCAAACTCTACTCATCAGACCGCCCGGCGCGCTAAAAGAGAAAAATTTTCTTAGCGAGTGCATACGTTGCGGGCTGTGCGTAGAAGCCTGTCCTTGGGATACGCTTAAGCTTGCGGATTTAGACGACGGATTGCCTTACGGCACTCCGTTTTTTACGCCGCGTAAAATTCCGTGCTATATGTGTCCGGACATCCCGTGCACGGTCGCCTGTCCGACGGGTGCGTTAGACGTGAAGCTGGTAAGCGAAGATAACGGCAAGCTAAATATAAATAAGTCTAAAATGGGTATAGCGGTGCTGGATCCTAATTTTTGCATCGCTTACGAAGGACTTCGCTGCGACGCTTGCTACCGCGCTTGCCCTTTGATAGACAAGGCGTTAAAGCTTGAATACGTTCGCAACGAACGAACGCAAAAGCATGCGTTTTTTAAACCGGTCGTAGATGCCGATTACTGCACGGGCTGCGGCATGTGCGAGCAAGTTTGCGTGACGCCTAAGGCTTCTATTTTCGTACTTCCGCGCGAAATAGGGCTGGGATCTAGCAATGAGCAATACGTCGAAGGCTGGATCGAAGGGCAAGACAAAAAGCTAAAAGACGTAACGCCGAAAGATTTTAAAGGCGATGATAAAAAGCTAAATGACTATCTAAACGGCGGAGATTTGCTATGAAATATTTGATTTTAAGAAGAATAAGTCAAATTTTGATTTTGGCTCTATTTTTTGCGAGTAATTATTACGGAGTTAAAATTTTACAAGGCAATCTTAGCTCGTCTTTGCTGTTTGGGGTCATTCCGCTTAGCGATCCGTTTGCGGTTTTGCAGCTGTTTTTAGCGGGTTTTTCTATCGGCTCGACCGCCGTTTTAGGAGCGGGGATAATACTAGCTTTTTATGCTTTTATCGCCCCTAGAGCCTTTTGTAGCTGGATTTGCCCCGTAAATATCATCACCGAAACGGCTCGCTGGCTTAGGGTAAAGCTAGGCTACGACAAAGATAAAAAATTCGTAAATTTTACGAGAGACGCTAGATATTATATCCTCGCGTTTACGCTTTTTTTATCGTTAGTTACGGGCGCGCCGGCATTTGAGGGCGTTAGTTACATAGGTATCGTGCAGCGCGGCATCATCTACGGCGGTACGCTTTGGTTATTCGTGGCGTTTGGGTTGTTTGCGATAGACGCGTTTTTGGGCGATAGACTCGTTTGTTCAAAGCTCTGCCCTCTGGGCGCTTTTTACGCGGTCGTCGGCAAATTTTCGCTTTTACGCATAGAACATAACGCGAGCAATTGCACTAACTGCATGAAATGTAAGCTTATTTGCCCCGAAAATCAAGTGCTGGGCATTATCGGCAAGCAAAGCGGATTTATAAAATCTAGCGAGTGCATTAGCTGCGGACGCTGTATCGACGTTTGCGGCGACGATGCTTTAAAATTTAACATTAGAAATTTAAAGGAGAAAAATCAATGAAGGCGAGAATTTTGGCGGGATTGGCATGCGCCGTCCTCATATTTTCGGGCTGTGCCGAAGCTAAAGAAGAGCAAAAATCATCTAGCTCCGCGCAAACTCAAAAAACGGAGCAGATAAAAACTAATTCCGATAAAAAAGAAAAAGTAAAGCTAAAAGACGGTAAAGACGCCAAAGACTTAAATATCTTGCGCGCCGCTAACGACGTTATCGACGAAGACGATATAAAACTAGCCGATATCAACTGGACCAAACCGGCCGCTGGCGAATCAAAAAGATACGACCGCTCTTTTGAAAACGCTCCGCCGCTAATCCCTCATGATTTAGAAGGACTCATTCCTATCACGGCAGATAATAATATGTGCGTTAGCTGCCATATGCCCGAAGTCGCAAAAGACGTCGGCGCGACTCCGATCCCTAAATCGCACCTTTATAGCATAAGGAATAAAAAAGACCTTGAGGGCAAGCTTAGCGACGACCGCTTTAACTGCACTACGTGCCACGTACCGCAGGCTAACGTAGAGGCTAAATTTAAAAATAACTTTAAGCCTGAGTATCGCGACGCAAACTCTACAAGTCGCTCAAACCTCCTTGACGTGCTAAACGAGGGCGTCAGATAATGACGGCGGACGCTTCGAGGCGTAAAATTTTTTCTAAAATTTTGGGCGGTAAATCCGCTCAAAATTTCATTGCGCCGCCTTATTTTTGCGGCGAATTTGGCTGCACTGGCTGCGATGCGCCTTGCGTTAGCGCCTGCAAAAAAGAGCTTTTAAGCTTTGAAAACGAGAGAGTAAATTTTAAATTTAAATCCTTTGGCTGCGATTTTTGCGAAAAATGCGCGCTAGCTTGCGAGGATGCGGGACGAGAGGTTTTAAATTTAAAATTTTCTTCTAAAATCCAAGCCAAATTTTCCATCGACGTAAATGCCTGCCTTGCTTGGAACGGCACGATTTGTTGCAGCTGCCAAGATATTTGCAAATTTAGGGCGATTGATTTTTTCGGAGTTTTTCGTCCGAGTATAAATCAAAAATGCGTCGGCTGCGCTCAGTGTATGGAGGTTTGCTTCGTGAATTCTATCAAAATGGAGGCATTATGAAAAAAGTTATTCTATTTTTTACGGCTTTTTTTTGTTTAAATTTTACGAATTTATCGGCCATGCCGCTTGAAATCTCGCAGCCAGATAAAGTGGTAAAAGCAGGCGCAAACGTTATAAGCTCGAATTTGATAGATGAAATTTTATATCTAGGCACGGACGGCGGCGAGCTTGATATTTACGATATAAAAGCGGGCGAATTTTTAGAACCGATTAAATTTCGAACGGTAAAAACGCATTTTAGCGACGCGGAACCGGCTAAAATTTTTAGCATCGACCGCCTAGGCGACGCGCTTTTGGTTTTAGCCGAGATGGATTATAGCGAGCGGTATTTATACGTTTTTAAAAAAGAAGGTACTGGCTGGAGCGAGGCTAGCAATATGCGTTTAGAAAACAAATCCGCCAAAAAAGCCTTTTTTATCGACGCAAAAACCGCCGTCGTATCGGATTTTGGCAACGAAATTTATCTCATCGACCTAGATAGTAAAAAAGCCGTCTTTAAACATAAATTTTCAATCGCTCTCTACGTGGATTTTGAAATAAACGAAACCCGCGATAAAATCGCCATCGGAGCCGAAAGCGGCGTGATTTATATCTATAATCTAAAAACGCGCCAGACGGAGCAGACGCTAAATTTCTTTAAAGACAATATGTACGACATCGACTATAAAAACGGCGTTGTTTCGGTCGGAAGTATCGACAAGCAAGCCGGCGTTTATAACGGCGAGACGAGTTATTTTAAGGCGGATTTTATCGTTTATGCGACCGCGCTTAGCCCCAGCGGCAAAAGTCTAGCGTTTATGAACGGCGAGCAAAGCGACGTGTCCGTTTACGATGTAGCGAGCAAGAAAAAACTCGCTACCGTAAAGACGGGACAGCAAATTTTAAACGGACTTTATCTCTCAGACGGAGGCAGATTAATTAGCGTCGCATACGAAAAAGAAGTTAAATTTTGGAGCGTAAAATGAATATATCAAGCCTAGTGGTCTATAAAAAAGAAGGTGCAAGCGAGCAAGAAATAATCTCGCAAATAGAGCAAGTAAAGGGCTGCGAGGTCGTCGCCGCGCAGGAAGGTAAGATCGTGGTCGTGATGAGCGTGGAAAATTTAGACGAGGAGATAAACCGCTTTAAGACGCTTGAAAGACTTGATGGCGTTAGCGGTGCGGCGATGATTTATAGCTACCAAGAAGACCTCGCCGCCGATATAGAAAGCGTCAAAAAAAGCGGTAAGATAAGCGATATACTGCTCGATGAAAACATCGACGCGAAGGACATCGTCTACAATGGTCACGTCGGCGATAGGGTAAAATAAATTTTGCCCCTTAATTTTATTCTAATTTTGACGATATATAATGCATAATAAAATTTAAAGGATAACGTGTGCAAACTAGTATAAACGCCCTACGCCAAAATCCATATACGCCGCAAGCTCAAGATAGCAAGGAAGCGGTAAATTCGGATCAAAAAAAGATACGGGAAGCTTACGCAAATATTGACGCAAAGCAGCTAATAAATAGCTATTTGGCTAATTTTCAAGATATCGCGGGCTTAAATTCGAACTCGAATCTTTTATCTCAAGTTTGGACTTTTAGCGGCTCGGCAAATTTTAGCGATGTATCCGGCTCTCAAAGCAAAAGCGCAAATTCTCTCGAAGATATCTTATCGGCCGTTGATTTTAAGACGATAGGCTACGAGGGCAAACCTATATGGCAACTAAGCCAGAGCGAAGCTAGCGATTTGGTTAGCGAGAACGGATTTTTTGGCATTTCAAATACTGCGGATAGGATTTCAAATTTTATTATTAACGCCGCCGGAGACGATCTGGAAAAATTGCAAGCGGGAAAAGAAGGCATGCAAAGAGGCTTTAAAGAAGCAGAAAAAATTTGGGGCGGCAATCTACCTGAAATTTCGCAAAAAACTATAGAAAAGGCCACGCAAAGTATAGATAAAAGAATAGCCGAACTCGGCGGGAACGTCCTTAGTGTTCAAGCTTAAATTTATAACCCTAACGGCAATTTCGCTCGCGATAAGCGGCTGTTCGTGGTCGTCCGGTAATGCGCCCGCGCCAAAAAAGATAAATCAAAAACCGCCCGTTCAAAAACCGGCTCTAAACGGTTCTTTGCGCGGAGTAATACTAGACGTAGCCTATCAAGA
>CAUQMN010000052.1:0-7200 GCA_963518765.1 uncultured Campylobacter sp. | reverse complement strand
CTTTTCGTCGGGCTGTAGTTGGATGAGATTTACTACAGCTTTGCCTTTTGCGGTTCGGCTTCCCTCTGGTATCTTATATAATTTGAGCCAGAAGAGTTGTCCGCGGTCGGTTACGAACATAAGCGTTTCGTGGGTGTTGCTCGTAAAGAAGCTCTCGATAAAGTCGTCGTCGTACGTAGTTACCGCGACCTTGCCCTTGCCGCCGCGTTTTTGCTTCTCGTACTGCTTGCTCGGCACGCGCTTGATGTAGCCTCGGTGCGTGATGGTTACGACCATATTTTCGTTAGGGATGAGGTCTTCGATGTCGATGTCGTCGTAATCATCCACGATCTCGGTGATGCGCGGCACTTTAAATTTATTTTTTATCTCAAGCAGCTCGTCTTTGATTAATTTTTCTAGCAATGTTTCGCTCTTTAAAATTTCATCAAGGCGCGCGATCTCAGCCATCAGCTCGGCTAACTCGGCCTCTAGTTTTTCGCGCTCAAGACCCGTTAGCTTGCTTAGCCTCATATCTAGGATCGCGTTTGCTTGCAGCTCGCTAAGGCCGAATTTTGCCACCAAGCCCTCGCGAGCGCTCGGCGTGTCGGCGCTATTTTTGATGAGTTCGATTACCTCGTCGATATTATCTAGCGCGATCTTTAAGCCCTCTAAGATATGCGCTCTAGCGCGGGCTTTTTCTAGGTCGAATATCGTGCGGCGGATGATGACGGTTTTTCTGTGATTTAAAAATAGCTTCAAAAGCTCGATTAGGTTAAATACTTTCGGCTCTTTGTTGTTTATCGCAAGCATTATGACGCCGAACGTGCTCTCCATCGTCGTGGATTTAAAGAGATTGTTTAGCACGATGTCGCTCATCGCGTCGCGTTTTAGCTCGATGACGACGCGGATGCCGTCCTTGTCGGACTCGTCGCGCACTTCGCTGATGCCTTCTATTTGTTTTTCTTTAACCAGTTCGGCGATCTGCTCGATGAGGCGGGCTTTGTTCGTCTGATACGGCAGCTCGTCTACGACGATGATGTCTTTGTTCGGCTTTTTTTCGATGTGGGTTTTGGCGCGTAGTTTCACGCGGCCGCGTCCCGTGTGGTAGGCCTCGATGATGCCTTTTTTGCCAAATATTATCCCGCCAGTCGGGAAATCGGGCCCTTTTATGTACTGCATCACCTCTTCTAGCGTCGCATTTTTATTTTCAAGTACGAGTAAAAGCCCGTCGATTAGCTCGTCAAGGCTGTGCGGCGGGATATTCGTCGCCATACCGACGGCGATACCGCTAGAACCGTTTAGCAGCAAATTCGGCACGCGGCTAGGCAGGACATCGGGCTCGGTCTCTCTGTCGTCGTAGTTTGGGATTAAATCAACCGTGTCTTTTTCGATATCGCGTAAGATTTCTTCGGTGAGATTAGTCATCCTAGCTTCGGTATAACGCATCGCAGCTGCGCCGTCGCCGTCGATGGAGCCGAAGTTTCCTTGGCCGTCGACCGCCGGATAGCGCATGGAAAATTTCTGAGCCATACGCACGAGCGCGTCGTAAACAGCCGTATCGCCGTGCGGGTGGTACTTACCGATGACGTCGCCCACGATACGCGCGGACTTCATATACGGGCTACGGCTGCCGACCCCGAGGTTGTTCATCGCGTAGAGGATGCGTCTATGAACGGGCTTTAGGCCGTCTCTAGCGTCAGGCAGGGCGCGACCGACGATGACGCTCATCGAGTAGTCGAGGTAGCTCGTTTTTATCGACTCCTCGATATCGACGGCTTGGATGTCTTGATTTTGATTGAGTAGATTTTCTTCCATTTTTATCCTTAAAATTTACTGCCTGATTCTAGCTTAAATTTGATAAAAACTTGCTAAATAGATACGCTTTTTCTTGGCTTGATTGGGTTAAATTTAGCCGAAATTTGGGGTTTTATTTTGCTATTTTTATAATGCTAAATTTTACTAAAATTTACCGCTATATTTTAGTATCTCGCATCAGCAAGCGTCAGCGCGAAAAGCGCCTCGCAGCCGGCTTTTTGCAGCGTCCGTCTGGCTTCATCTATCGTAGTGCCGGTAGTCACGATATCATCTACCAAGATAACGGGAAATTTAGGCGTTTTTAAGAGCTGAAAATTTCGCGGATTTTTTAGGCGAAAGGCTAGGTCTTTGCCGTGATAGCTGACGTTTGAGCCCGCGTGCAAGCAGGCGTAAAGCGGACGGATTTCCGCGCTTTTTAACGCGCGAGCCAAAATCGCCGTATGCGAGTAGCCGCTAGTCGCTCTATCGTCGATCGGCACGGCGTTTACCGGCGAGCCGAAGCTAAATTTGCTAGCAAAAATTTTAAAACTCAAATTTGCAAGCGCGCTATAAACGAAAGAGCCGTGAAATAGGTGCTTTGAGTGGAGTAAATTTTTAATCTCGGAGTAATCAAAAAAGCTGTAAATTTTAAAATCGCCGTCCAAAACGCGCGTCCTTGCGGGCGAGGAGAGCAGGTGGTCTTTGCAAATTTTACAGATCACACCGAGGCTCAGATGCCCGCAGTTAGCGCATCTCATCAGCTTTTTAGGATCTGGATCGCCGCGCGTTTTACGATGTCTTGTAGTAGCTCGTCAAAAAAGCTCTTAAACGCGCCGCTCGTGTGGATCGGGGCAAATTTAGTCTGCTCTTGCGAGACGTTTTTGGTGATGGTCTGATCGCCTCTATGCACCGTTATAGCAAGCTTTGCCGAGCCCTTTAGGTTGTCGGTGGAGTAGCCGCTTAGGTTTGCTTTAAGCTCGACGATTCTCACGTCCACGACGATATCGCCAAAGCCGCTCAAATTTGCGCCCAGGCGCTTTAGCTCGGTGCTAAGGCCGTCTTGTAGCCAGCCCTCGATGCTGTTTTGTAGCGTGACGTACTCTTTGACGTCACCGTTGCTGCCCGTGATCGTGGCGACTATGCTTTTGTTGGCGCGAGCGTCCTCGATGCTATTTATGCGGATATTTTTTTGGTAGCCCATCTGGTTTGAAGTTGATTGATACGGAGCTAAATTTAGCACTGAATTTCTCTGCGCGCAGCCGCTCAGTATCACGGCAAAAAGCGTGATAAAGGCGAAAAAAGCGAAATTTTTCATATTTTTCCTTTATAGTTTCGAGATTTCTTCGGCGGCTTTGTTGGCGGCTTGTTTAACTAGAAGGTAGACGTAGAGATTAAAATCCTCCGCGTCCTCGGCCTCGAGCTTGCGTACGTCTTGTCTGGTGGAGATATTTAGCACGCGGGTTTTGTTTATGTTTTTGACGCCTAGTTTGCCTTTCATCGCCGCGCTTAGATACTGCGACGGCTCGCTATACGACGCTGCGTAGTCGGTAAACGCAAAATCCACGCGGTAGGTGTAAGGCGAGGTCTGGCTATCCACGACCATGATGCCGCGGTTTAGCAGCTCGTCTTGTAAGAAAAGATGAAAAAGCCTCTCTAAACGCTCTTTTGGATAGAGCATTTTCGCGCCGTTTTTAGAGATAAATTTTATGCCGCTATCAGCAGCTCTTTCGTCGGCTATTTTGTGGATATAGACTTTTTTGATAGCCGCACCCGTGTCGATCCTGCTTTGAGCGATGCAGCACTTTATCGCGACGTCGCCGGTGTAGTCCGTGCCGTTTATCTTGATGTCCTGACCGCCGCTAGCGCATGAGGAGCAGTCTGTGTTTATGCGCATTACTTCTTTGTAGCCTTTGGCATCTGCGCCGATTTGGACGTTTTGGACTATCTGAGTCGAGCCTCCGCAGCCGGCTAGAACGAGCGCGGCAAGTAAATATGCTAGTTTTTTCATGAAAATCCTTTCGTAAAATTTAAATCCAGTAAGCAAAATTCTATCCAAATTTAAGATAAATTTCCAAATTTGAGGAAAATTTAGGAAAAATTTTAAATTTACTCGGCGGAGGGCTTTTGCGTGGGCTACAAATTTAAGCTTAAATTTTATGCGACCTGACTAGAGACTTGAAAGCTTTAAATTTGATGCTATTGCGTTTTGTTAGAGGCGCGCGCTTCGCCTGCTTCGCGCTCTGCGTTTGCGGCTTTGTAAGAAGCGACTATGAGCGTAGTAAATCTCTTTTCTTTAAAGGGGCAGGGTTTATTTTGCCTATGGCTCGTCATCGCAAACAGACCCACTACGAAGCATCGCTGCTTTCTATCAAGCCCTCTGTAGTCTTGTTGCGCGCAAGATGCGGCGAGATTGTTTTACCGGCGCAAATCGTGGCCGGATTTGGTCTAAATTTGTAAATTTAGCGCCATTAAAATGCAAGTTCGGTTGGCTGAAATTTAGAGTCAAAATTTGCAAATTTAGCTAAATTTGACTCCAAATTTAAACGTAAAAGTATGTCTAGTCTATCTTTAAAACGCTTAAAAACGCCTCTTGCGGTAAATTTACCTTGCCGATGGCTTTCATGCGCTTTTTGCCCTCTTTTTGCTTTTCGAGTAGCTTGCGCTTACGCGTGATATCGCCGCCGTAGCACTTGGCGGTTACGTTTTTGCCCATAGATTTTACCGTTTCGCGCGCGATGACTTTGTTGCCGATGCTGGCTTGAATAGCCACCTCAAAGAGTTGGCGCGGCACGATCTCTTTCATCGCTTTTACAAAGTCGCGCCCTTTGGACTGGGCTTTGCTTTCGGGTACGATGATGGAGAGCGCGTCCACGGTCTCGCCCGCGACCTTGATATCAAGCTTGACTAGGTCGCCCACGCGGTAGTCGCTAGGCTCGTAGTCAAAGCTCGCGTAGCCTTTGGTGCTTGATTTTAGCTTGTCGTAAAAGTCCATCACGATCTCGTTCATCGGGATGTCGTACTCGAGCAGCACGCGCTCGGGCGTGATGTAGTCCATCTTAGTCTGCACGGCGCGGCGGTTGTTTAGCAGCGTGATGATGTTGCCCAAAAACTCGCTCGGAGTGATGATCGTGGACTTGACGTAGGGCTCTTTGATATGCTCGATTTTATTGACCGGCGGGAGCTGGCTAGGGTTTTGGATACGTAAAATTTGACCGTCGGTTTGTACCACCTCGTAGGTTACGGTCGGAGCCGTGGCGATGAGATCAAGGTCAAATTCGCGCTCCAAACGCTCCTTGATAACCTCCATCTGCAGCAGCCCCAAAAATCCGACGCGAAAACCAAATCCAAGCGCTACCGAGGTTTCGGGCTCGTAGCTGATCGAGCTGTCGTTTAGCTTGAGTTTATCCAGAGCGTCGCGCAGATCCTCAAATTTGTCCGTTTCGATCGGATAAAGTCCCGCAAATACGAACGGCTTAGCCCGCTCAAAGCCGCCGACGGGCTCTTTTACGGGGTTACGAGCCAGCGTGATCGTATCGCCCACCTGCACGTCGCTCACGTTTTTTAGCCCCAGCACCACGATGCCGACCTCGCCAGCGCCCAAATTTGCCGTTTTTATCGGCGCGATCGGGTTTGGATACATGAGGTCTAGTACGATGTGTTTTTTGCCAGTGCCCATGACTAGGATCTCGTCGTTTTTCTTTAGCTCGCCGTCATAGACGCGCACGAGCGCCAGCGCGCCTAAGTAGTTGTCAAACCAGCTGTCGTAGATGAGTGTTTTTAGCGGTTTTTCCGTCTCGCCGCCGGGAGAGGGGATGCGCGTGATGATGGCTTCTAGCAGCTCTTTGATACCGATGCCCGTTTTTGCGCTAACCTCGACCGCGCCGCTACAGTCAAGCCCTATGACGTGCTCGATCTCGTTTTTTACGCGCTCCGGGTCTGCTGCCGGGAGGTCGATTTTGTTGATAACGGGGATGATTTCGAGGTTGTTTTCTAGCGCGATATAGACGTTTGCGATGGTTTGCGCCTCCACGCCCTGAGAGGCGTCCACCACGAGCAGCGCGCCCTCGCAACTAGCTAAACTACGGCTCACCTCGTAGCTAAAATCCACGTGGCCCGGAGTGTCGATCAAATTTAGGACGAAATTTTGCCCGCCGAGCGCGTAGTTTAGGCGTACGGACTGAGCCTTGATCGTGATGCCGCGCTCTTTTTCGATGTCCATCGTGTCCATGATTTGACTGCTCATCTCGCGGTCGCTGACGGCGCCGCACTCCTGAATGAGGCGGTCTGCTAGCGTACTTTTGCCGTGGTCGATGTGAGCGATGATGCTAAAATTTCTGATGTTTTTCATGAAATCCCTAGTTAAATTTTGGGCGATTGTATAAAAATTTTCGTTAAAGTAGAGTAAATTTAGCTTTCGCTAAACGGGTGATGGTTTGCGGCGGGGGATTTGGAGTAAATTTGATACGGATTTTTGCCCGTAAAATTTAACGTAAATTTTGAAGTTTTTCGCGCATGGCGCAAATAACGACGCAAAGCGAATACAAAAAATAAACATACGCCGCCAGTGGAGCAAAAGCTACGAACCCCGAGGCGTAAACTAGAGCGCTTAGGCCGTATGTCGCATTTGCGAGTGCGGGTATATGATATGTCCAAAGCTCAGGCTTTTCAAAAGGAGTGTCGATAGCGTTGAAATACAAAGCCAAATTTAGCGCTAGCAGTAACAAAAATATATAATTCTTTTTCATAAAAGGAAAAGCGGCGCAAACCAAGGCTACCGCGAAATTTAGCGCGATAAGAAAACCTATATAATTACCGTCCCCAAGGGCGCAATGCAGGGCGAAAATCACGACTAGTATATATTTTTTCATCTAAATTCGCCCCTTTTATAAAAATGAGTCGATTTAAATTTTAGCAAAAATTTATTCGTTTCGGGCTACGGATTTGATTTGATATGCTAGATCGCAAAATTTCGCTCCAAATTTGCCCAAATTTTAATGACTATGCCCCAAATGCCCGCCCGTATCGCTTGATCTTACTTCGCAGATGAGCTCGTCAGCGCATTCGTTGTCGCTGCTTTCAAGCTGCAGCGTCGTGTGCGTGATGCCCAGATGCTCCATTTCGTGCGATATTTCGCGCAAGATCCGCTCCGCCTCGCGCACGCTCAGCTCGCCGCTAACTACGATGTGAGCCGTGAGCGCGTTTGCGCCGCTTGTTATGCTCCAGACGTGCAGGTCGTGCACCGAGAGCACGCCGTCCACGCCCCTGATCTGCGCGATGAGCCCGTCCAGGCACACGCCCTTTGGCGAGCCCTCCATCAGGATGTTTAGGCTCTCTTTTAGCACGCTCCAGCCGCTTTTTACGATGAGCGCGGCCACGAGCACGCTAGCCGCCGCGTCCGCCCAGCCCCAGCCGAAGCACATCATCAGC
>CAUQMN010000051.1:0-7213 GCA_963518765.1 uncultured Campylobacter sp. | reverse complement strand
AAATATAGTGCTCGGCAAAAAAGAGGGATTGTTTTTAGAAATTTTAGCCAAAAACGCCCCGCACGTAGTAACGATTCAAGAGCTTGAGTGGAGTATCTATAAGGACGAAGAGGTCTCGTCCGATCGTCTGCGCTCGCTCGTGCGCCAACTACGCGCGAAGCTACCCTTTGAGCTAATCAAAACCGTGCGCAGTATCGGCTATAGCATAGACGGGTAAATTCGCCCGTCTTTTGCGCTAAATTTAGCCCGCTAAATTTACGCCGTCTTTTGCCGCTATTTTTAAATTTACGCCGCCTCGTAAAATAAAAGCGCGGATTTCTCCTTTTTGAGTTATAATTGCGATAGATTATCATAAAGGAGAGGTCATGCAAGCAAAAAAGGTCAAATTTAACGACGCGATTTCAGAGACGCTGTTTATAAATTTATATTTTCGCGCGCTGGATAACGACGAGCCCGACCCGATCCTAGGCGATCCTTTTTCGCGCCCTGTTATGCAGCGCATAGATTATGATTTCGCTAAATTTAAAGGCGGCAAATTTAGCAAAACCGGCACCGTGATTAGAGCGCGGTTTTTCGACGACGAGATTTTAGATTTCGCTCGCAAAAACGCGGGCGAAAAGCTAGTCGTAGTCCAAGTCGGAGCTGGGCTTGATACGCGTCCGCTAAGGCTTGAAAAGCAGCTGCCTGACGCCTTGTTTTACGACCTTGATTTACCGGACGTCATAGATTTGCGCGACGAGCTAGTGCCAAAATCCACGCTAAATTTTAGCCTAAAAGCCTCGATGTTTGAGACCGCGTGGATGGACGAGCTGCGCGCGCGGCACGAGGGAGCGAAGTTTATCTTCGTGCTAGAAGGCGTGGCGATGTATTTTAGCGAGCCCGAAATTTCGGCGTTTATGCGAAATTTAGCGCAGAGATTTAGCGGCGTAGTTATGCTTGATTTGCTCAGTCGTTTCGCCGCTGGCATAGAGCCTAAAAGGCACGACGTACTGCGCTATATCGCAAATCCGCCTAAATTTAAACTCGGCATCGACGACGAGAGGTCGCTTGAAGCGTGGGACGAGCGCATTAAGCTTCTAAAAACGGGCGTGATGATGGATATAAGGCCTGAGAAATGGTGCCTCGCAGCGAAAATTTTCCGCATTTTTAGCAAGATCAAAAACTCGTGCAAGATGTGCGTCTACGGGCTAAATTTAAGCTAAATTTTGCGCTCGGCGGTCAAATTTGCCGCGAGTTTGAATCTTAGAGCGGGCTAGGCGTTTATGCGGGTTTTGCGGAGTAAATTTCAGCTTGTCTGCCGCGCTCGCATCGGCATTTTAGATATTTACGGCACGGCTTAAAGGGCGCGAAAGAACGCGGCGTGGCTTAAATTTCGCCCGAGTTTTAAACTGCGCCCGCTAGTTTGCAAGCGCTCGAAATTTGCCGCAAACGAAACGCCATGCTAAATTCGCGCGGGTTTTATTAGGCGTTTGATTTATGCGGTAACCGCCCGCAAGGTCGCGCCGCCTGATTAAATTTACCTAGATTTCGCGCCGCCACCGCATTTTAAAGCTAAAATTTAAAATAAGCCGTTTTGGGTATAATTTTTAAAAATTTCGGAGCGGTAAAATGGAAAGAAAAGAGCTTCTAGGCGGCGTAAAACGCATCGTCGTAAAGGTCGGCACCTCGACGCTGGCAAACGCGGACGGCTCGCTAAACGAGGATAAGATCAAACAAATCGTAGCAAATTTAAGCGAACTAAACGAAAACGCCGAAGTGGTCTTTGTTACCTCGGGTGCCGTGGGGGCCGGCATGGGACAGATGAAGCTCGCGCACAAGCCAAAATCCATCGTCGAAAAACAAGCGCTCGCGGCCATCGGGCAGGTTTCGCTCATCCATCTTTATCAAATTTTATTTTGGGCGCACGGCAAAAAGGTCGCGCAGCTACTGCTAACTAAGGACGATTTTAGCGATCGCCGTCGCTACCTAAATATGCGTAGCGTCCTGCGCTCCTTGCTTGCCAAAAAAATCATACCCGTCATCAACGAAAACGACCCCGTCGTGGGCGAGGGCATAAAGGGCGTGAAAGTCGGCGACAACGACACGCTAAGCGCGCTCGTGGCGGGACTAATCGAGGCTGATTTGCTCGTGATTTTGACCGATATCGACGGGCTATACGATAAAAATCCAAGCGTTTTTGCGGACGCTAAATTTATAAATTTGGTCGAAAATTTAGATGATAGCATTAGAGCGGCTGCGGGCGCGGAGGGCAGCAAATTTGGCACCGGCGGCATGCGCACCAAAATCACCGCAGCCGAAATGGCGACCAAAAACGGCACTCACCTCATCATCGCAAACGGCGCGGATCCGCGAAACATCGTGCGAGCAGCGCAGGGCTGCGAGGTCGGGACGCTCTTTTTGGCGGGTAAAAATAGGATAAATTCGCGTAAATACTGGCTCGCCTATTCGGCCGCAGACAAAGGCTCGGTCGCTATCGACGAGGGTGCGGCAAAGGCGCTAAAAGAGGGCAAAAGCCTGCTAGCAGTCGGTATCCGCGAGGTCGTGGGCGAGTTTGAGCGAGGCGAAACGCTAGCTATCAAAGACGCAAGCGGCAGGGCGCTAGCTCGCGGCATAACAAACTACTCCTCGGCCGAGCTAGCCCTCATAAAAGGGCGCAAGAGCGAGGAGATCGAGGCGGTTCTTGGCTACAAATACGAGGACGAGGCGCTGCATATCGACAACATCGCGCTGATTTAGGTTAAATTTGACGGTTTGCCAGCGGCTAAATTTGGTCGTCATCGCGTCAAATTTACGCTAAATTAAGAGCAAATTTTACTGCATGGCGGGTAAAATTTAAACGGACGCGGCGGCTAACCGGGTTAAATTTAGGCTTTGCGCCCTCATAAAACGGACGCGGCGTAAAAGCGCGGGGCTTGCCGTTAAATTTAGTCGCGACGCTAATAAAAAAGGAGCTTATATGGGTCAAATTTTAAACGAAACTTTGAATGAAATTTATGCCGTTTTGGGAGGCGAAATCGAAAATTTAAGCGTGCAGCGCGTAGTCGTCGGGCTATTTTTTACCGGCGTGAAGCTAAGCAACGGCGTTTGCGGCGTGAGCTACACTCCGCTAAAAGCCATCCCGCAGGCCGTTTGTTGCCCCTCTCATGCCGCTTCTATGCCAAATGCTGGCAATATCTGCGGCAAAAACGTCAGAACTCTTTTGCGGGATTTAAACAGCGACTGCGCGATCAAAAAAACCATCGCGGTAGCGGCTTTAAACGCGCTTTCGCAGACTTGTTTCGAGCAAAACCCCGGCGCGCATGCGGTTAAATTTGACGCCGATCCGTTTCATGAGCTTGACGTCTGCGAGGGTTCGCTTAGCGTCATCGTGGGCGCGCTCGTGCCTTATATCAAATTTATGATAAAAAACGGCAGGGATTTTCGCATTTTAGAGCTTGATAAAAGCGTGCTAAAACCGCAGGAGGCGGCGTATTTCGTCCCGCAAGAAATGGCGGCTGAGGCGATTAGGGCGGCCGATAATCTCATAATCACCGGCGTTACGCTGCTAAACGACACGCTAGAAGAGATCCTAGCGCTAAAAAAAGAGGGCGCAAAGGCCGTAGTCGTGGGGCCGACCGTCTCGATGTCGCCCGCGTCACTTTTTGCTAGGGGCGTTAGCTACGCGGGAGGCGTATATACACAGCGCGCGGACGAGCTTTTAGACATTATCGTGCAGGCCGGCTCGGGCTATCATTTTTTAGGCAAATACGCCCGTAAATTTACTATGAGCGCGGACGGATTTGCGGCTAAATTTAAGAATTTTAGCCGCGCGGAGGGCGAAAAAATCGCATGGATTAAAAAGGCGTGATTTGCCGAGTTTTGCGCTTTGCTCGTAAAGAGCGCGTAAATTTATAGCCTGCGGACAAAGACGCTGCAAGCTAAATCAGAAAGGAAAAAGTATGAGTGCGGATAAAGACTATTGCAAGCCAGTTCAGAAAGGAAAAAGTATGTATTTTGCGCTTTCGTGGAAAAAATTTGATTTCGTCATTACTCCAAGCGAGTTTCGCGGCGTTTTTAATAGGGAGGATTTCGTATTTTTAGCCAACCGCGTACGCGAAAAAACGCAGAGTAAGATTACGCCCAAAGAGCAAGTTTTTAGCGATTACGAAAGGTATTTCGAGCGAATTATCTTGCGCGAGGACGGGCGGACAAGCGAGCTTTGGGATGATGAGGTGCGACTACATCTCATAGACGGCGAGGATAAGCTTTACTTTGACGACTCGCTTGGGGTTAAGATACTTTATAGCACCAAGCCGTGCGCTACGCTAGCTCCTTTTAATTTGCTTTATAACGATGAGAAAAAGCGGCTTAGCACGGCGTATTTTGAGCCGGACGGCGTCTTTGGACTGCGACTAGCCTATCCTAAAACAGTCAGCCTAAGAGACGAAAACGGCGAACTAGGCGGTAACTACGAAACGGACGACTACGAGATGTCGCACGTATATACGCAGCTAGTCGCGAGTATAAAAAAGCTTGCTAAAAAGGCGAAAATACAAAACGGTAGCGGCGGCGTAAAGGCGGACTTTTGGATCTCAAAAGCAGCCGCCGGCCTAGCGGGGCGGAATTTTTATCTAAAAAGCAATGGATTAAAATTCGTCTAAGTCTCGCTGGCAAATTTTGCCGACCGTCAAATTTGACGGGTTTTAAGCCGGTATTTTTAAGCATGCTTTAAAATACTCGCAAATTTAAAGGAAAAAGATGGATAAAACCAGATACGAGTTCGTTCAAGTTACTACAGGCGAGCCTCGCAAAAGCCTGTTTTCTCGGGCGATTTTAGCGTGCGCTACGCCGTTTTCGCTGGGCGTTATAGCTTTTGCCGCGCTTGGAGTTTGGGCGCTAAATTTGAGTCCGAACGAGATTTTGCGGTCGAATTTTTGGCCGAGCTTTATCCGCGCCGTGCGGGTTTTTGCGCCGTTTTTGGATGATTTGGCTAAAAACGGATTAAAAATCGAAGTCGTAGCCTTTTACGCCTGTGCTGCGTGTTTTTGGCTGTGTTTTTTCGCGGCCGTTTTTTGCCTAAACTACGGCCGTGCGGACATCGGATGCGTAAATTTGATCGTCGTGGCCGCGAAATTCCTCGTGCTCGGCGGATTTTGCTTTCTCGCGCTTAGCGGACTGCTCTTTGCGCCCGAGGGGATGGGCGGCAGATGGGGCGTCTACGTGAGATTTGACAACTACGCCCTAGCAAACGACAGCGCGCTTTACAACCTGGCCGCCGGGCTGGGTATCGGCTTTGTATTTGCGAGCTTTGCGCACGTAGCGTGCGATTTGATTTATGGATTACGAGGCGGCCGGCGGGGATGAGCCGCTTTGCTCGCTACCGTTTTTCTATCGTGCCCTGGTTTTTGGTGCTAAATTTTAGCAATATAAACCCGACCGCGCCCGAAACTACCGAACCTATCAAGATAGCGAGCTTGTCCGTGTAGGCAAAGGCGTCCGTATCGTTGTAGGCTAAGCCGTTAACGAAAAGACTCATCGTAAACCCGACGCCGCAAAGCACCGCGATGCCGTAAAGCTGGATGAAATTTGAGCCTTCCGGCAGCTTGGCTAGCTTAAATTTGATCGCTAAAAAGCTAAAAGAAAATACCCCGATCTGCTTGCCGACGAAAAGCCCCAGCGCTGTGCCTAGCGCGACCGGAGATAAAATCTCGTCCAGTCCGACGCCTCGCAGCGAGATACCTGCGTTTACGAAGGCAAATATCGGCAACACGCCAAACGCCACCCAGCCGTGTAGGTCGTGCTCGATGCTTTTAAGCATCGATTTGCCGGGCTCGTCTTTAAAACTAAGCGGTATAAAAAATGCCGCCACGACGCCGGCAAGTGTGGCGTGAACGCCTGATTTTAGCACCGCTACCCACATCACCACGCCTACTAGCAGATAGGCTGTTTTGCTCTTTACGCCGAGTCTGTTTAGCGCGAAAAGCGCGGCTAGACAAACGCTCGCGACCGCAAGCATTTGAGTACTAAGCTCGCTCGTGTAAAATAGCGCGATAATCACGATCGCGCAGAGGTCGTCGACGATAGCTAGCGTCATGAGAAAAATTTTTAAACTAGTAGGTACGCGAGGCCCAAGTAGGCTCAAAATCCCCAGAGCAAACGCGATATCGGTCGCCGTCGGTATCGCCCAGCCGCCAAGCGCGAAGGAGTCGTGTTTCGTAAAAAGATAGAAGATAACCGCGGGCACTATCAGGCCGCCTGCCGCGCCGATGGCAGGCAGCGCGATTTGCGACGGATTTTTTAGCTCGCCCTCCAAAACCTCGCGCTTTAGCTCGAGTCCGATGAGAAAGAAAAATACCGCCATCAATCCGTCGTTCACCCACAAGATCAGGGGTTTGCTTAGTCCGTATTCGCCGAAGCTTACGGTAAATTTGGTATTTAAAAATTCGTTGTAAAAATCGCTCAAAAACGTATTTTGACACAGTAGCGCCGCGACCGTAGCGATCATCAGCAAAATCCCGCCGCTGGCTTCGTGTTTTAAAAACTCTTTTATTCCGCCCATTTTGCTTCCTTTTTATAAATCTTGGCGATTATAGCGTATTTTTACGCTCGCATAAAATTCGGGCGAATTTGACTATAATCAAGTCAAATTTAAAGGTAAATTTAGTAGACGCGTCGCTAAAATTTGCCATGCCACGCTTGCGGGAGCGGGACGCTTGTGCACGGTTTTTATAGATTAAGGAGCGAAAATGAATGAAATTTTAGATATATGTAAGCGTGCAAAGGCTGTTTGCGGCGAGCTTTTGAGACTTGATAGCAGGGCTAAATTTGCATCCAAAAGTTTTTAGCCAAGGTCAAAACCAAATAAATTTACCCGTAAATTTTACTTTCTAGCCAGCCAAAACGCCAGATCAAACCTCTTTAAAACCAAAATTTAATCCCAAACGCTTGCCAGTCGTGACGTATTCTTTAAATTTATAGATAAGAGGCGAGTATTTTTTAGTATCTAGCTTTTCGTCTTTTAACAAATTTTCATCCACAAAGATGCCAACTATCTTGCAAGTGACGATGCAAAACCACTCTTTTATCTCACACTTTTCGACGATCGTTTCTATCTGTATCTTGCACTCTTTTATGCGCGCGCTTTAGTTTTTGGTGCTAAATTTTAGCACTATAAACCCGGCGGCGCCCGAAACTACCGAACCTAGCACGATAGCAAGCTTGTCGGCGTAGGCAA
>CAUQMN010000050.1:0-7298 GCA_963518765.1 uncultured Campylobacter sp. | reverse complement strand
AAAAAGTCCATCGTTTATCCTTATTAAAATTTACGTAATTTTAGCAAAACAAAGCGAAATTTGGCTAAATTTAAGCACTTGATTTTAAGGAATTACGATGCAAAAAGCGTATTTTGACTCGCCTATCGGCGTTTTGGAGATTTGCGGCGACGAGAGCGGAGTTTGCGAGCTAAATTTCGTGCGAGATTTTGTCCGCACTGACGTAACGGACGCAAATTTAAAGCTTTGTTTAAGCGAGCTTGAAAGCTATTTTAAAGGCGAGCTTAAAACCTTTAAAACGCGGCTAAATATCGGCGGCACGGCGTTTCAAAGGTGCGTTTACGAAAATCTGCAAAAGATCGCTTACGGGCAGCGCGTCACGTACGCCAAGCTCGCAGCGATGACGGGACGACCGAGGGCGTTTCGCGCGGCAGGCTCGGCAAACGCAAAAAATAAAATCCCAATCATCGTGCCCTGCCACAGAGTCGTCGCCTCAAACGGCCTTGGCGGATACAGCGGCGGCGAGGGGCTGGCAACTAAAATTTGGCTTTTGGAGCATGAAGCGAAATTTAAAGATAAAATTTAACGTCTTTAAAATTTCACGGTGCAAAATCGTCCAAACAAGCGCAAAATTGACGGCTTAATTTTAGTTAAACTTAAGCCTGACTACACGAAGCGCGGCACCGTTTTTCGTCGGAAATTTACCGCATAAACCGAGTAAATTTACCAAAATCTAAATCTCGTAAACAAATAAAATTGGCCCGTTTTAAAAACTCAAATTTAAACACAAAGTTACCGGTAAATTTGAGGCGAAAATCTATCCGCAAAAAGGTAAAAACAAATTTAAACCGCAAACAAAAACGCAAATTTGACTCAAAACCGCGCCGCTTTAGCCGCTTGTGCCGCCTTGCCGGATAGCAAAATTTATCATCCAAAACCCCGCTCAAAAAACATCAGCCAAAAATATCTCTTAAGCCGGCGCAAACCGCTAAATTTTACTTTTTACCTTCGGTTTTCGCGAGATCCCTACGATTTAAAACCACACTATAAATAGAAAAAAGGCGGCTATTTTTAAGCATGCGTAGATAAGATCCATGTTTTTCTGGGGCGTTTGCAGTTCATCTTCGTAGCTATATTTGACGTAAACCTTGCCCGCATCGTCTTCTAGCTGCAAGATTTCGTTGCCTAGCGGCATTACCTTGCTATATATGACCGCCCTCTTTTTTATGAGCGGTCTATATTTATCGTCGTCTCTGCTGTCTATGTAGTATGATACCGCCCGGCCGTCGTCTAGCCTCAGTTTTAGCTTTCCGTCGCCTTTTAGACCGTAGTTTGCAGACTCCACCGTCCCTACGTTTTTCGTTAGTTCGTTTAGCGGTTTAAAATCGCTATAAAAAATCATATCCTTGATAACAAACAGGATCAAAGTAAGACACAAGCCGACCATAGCCATCAAAAATGCCGAAAAGATACTTCTTAAGGCAGAGCCGTTACCGTAGTAAAATCCCCTTTTTATAAAAACTACGTATAAATATTAGTTTTTGATTTTTTCTTTAAATTTCTCCAAATTTAACTCCCGTTACTTGATGCTATTTATCCGTAAAAACCAGCGTAAACACGCCGCTAGCAATCAGCGCGATACCTAGCCATTCTCGCGCGCTCGGGCGCTCGCCCAGAAACATAACCGCAAAAACGACTACCAAAACGACGCTAAGCTTATCTATGGGCGCTACCTGCGAGGCGGAGCCCATCTGAAGCGCCTTAAAATACGCCAGCCACGACGCGCCCGTCGCCAGTCCGCTAAGCGTCAAAAATACCCAGTTTCGCGCATTTAGCTCGCTAAGAGGCTGCCACTTTTTGGCATAGGTTAGAAACAAAATCAGCGCCGCGGCGATAACGAGCGTCCTGATAAAGGTCGCGAAATCTGAGTCCACGCCCTCAAGCCCGACCTTGGCGAAAATCGCCGTAAGCGCGGCAAAAACCGCCGAAGCTAGCGCCCATAAAGCCCACTCTTGCATGATTTATCCTTTGCAAAATTATAGTCAAATTTTACGGCAAATTTAGCTCAAAAAGGGTACGAAATTTAAAATCGAAAAATAAGAAAAAGCTGTAAAGCGATTAAAATTTATACTGATTTTGCTGACATCTTAATGCCGCAAATTTGAACCAAAAATCACCTTAAACCTCAGTGCCGACTTCTTTAAATTTATCCACGAAAAAGGCTATTTTTTCAAACGCGTCTTGCTTTGCGCTTAGATACTTCGGACTTAGAGGGCTCATTTTAGGCAAACTTTCATTTAAATCGGTTCCGTTTGGGCTTGCGTATCCGCGTTTTAGCGATTCGCTTATATATCTTTTTGCCGCGCTTTCGTTTAAATTTAGCGAGTCGATTAGCTCCGCCGCCTCGCGCGACATCTCGCCTTTTGCAAATTTAAAAAATGCCTCAACGACGCCAGCTCTATCTTTTAACTCGTCCAGATCGGTATTATTTATAAAGTCCACTATCAGCCCCTCTTTAGAGCGGTTTTCTAGGCTAGCGCGAATGATCCTGCGGATCTCTTCGGTAAGCGCGATCTTATCTTTTATCTTTTTATTGTGCTCAAATATCAACCCCAAAATGTAGTCTAAATTTATCTCCTGCGACCTTAATAAATCAATCTCAAAAACTACATCGTCCCAGTCTATCTTTTGCGCCTCTTTGCGTTCGCCGGCTCTTTCTTTTCTTAGCCAGTCTCTTATATCGTTGTAGGTAGAGCGGTAGTCTTGAAGCGCTCGTACGCTAGGCATTTTTATGGCTTGCATCTCCTGCAAGTCCTCCTCGCTTAGATAAAATTTTTCTTTAAATTCGCGCACGGCATTCTCGTCATCCAAATTTATCCCTTGCAAAGCCTGCAATGCTGCAAATTCATCATAGTTTTGCAGAGCATTTTCTACGCGAAGATACTCGCCAAAAAGCTTAACAAAATCCTTTTTATCCTTTTGCGTTTCTATTGCGCTAGGATCTAAAAAGCGCGTCTCAAGCTCGCTCGTAACCTCTAAAAATCCCCTCCTAGCCTCGCCGGTAGCGGCATCGGTAAAGCCCTGCATATATTCTTTGTAGCTCTTTTCTAGTATCACGTTTTTGGTGCTATTTTTACCAAAAAGCGTGATAGCATCGATCGTAGCTTGTTGCAAGTCTCTAAAAGTCACGATATTGCCAAAAGTCTTAGTGGTATCTAAGATTCTATTTGTCCTAGAAAATGCCTGTATCAAACCGTGATAACGTAAATTTTTATCCACAAATAGCGTATTTAAGGTAGGCGCGTCAAATCCTGTTAAAAACATACCCACGACTACAAGCAGATCGATCTCCTGCTTCTTCATACGCTCGCTTAAGTCGCGATAATAGTCCTGAAACGACCTACCGTCGATGCTAAAATTCGTCCTAAAATAGGCGTTATAATCTTTTATCGCCGCATTTAAAAATTCTTTTGAGCTTATATCCATCGTCTCGGGTTCAAAATTTTCGTCCGCTATCTCGCCGGCAACGCCTTGCTCCTCATTTTGCGAAAATGAAAAAATCGTCGCTACTTTTAGCGGTCGCTCTTTGTCCTTTTGTAAATTTTTAAATGCCTCGTAGTAAGCTCTTGCAGCCTCGATAGAGCTTACAGCAAACATAGCGTTAAAGCCTTTGCCGCTTGCATTTAGGCGGTGTGTTTTTTGTTTAAAATGATCTAAGATATACTGCGAGATCTCCTTTATACGATCAGGGTGCAAAAATGCCTCTTTGCTCTCCGCAGCGCTTAGTTTTAGCTCATCTTTTTCAGTCTCAAATTCTCTAAATTTAGGCCTTACGTCGTTATAATCAACCTTAAATTTAAGCACTTTTTCATCCCTTACGGCATCGGTTAATATATACGAGTGAAGCTCGCTTCCAAATACGCTTTGCGTCGTCTCCGCTCCTAGCGCATTTTGCGGAAATATCGGCGTACCCGTAAAACCAAACTGGAAAAATCGCTTAAATTTTTTCTTTAAATTTTTCTGCGCCTCGCCAAACTGCGAGCGGTGACACTCGTCAAATATAAAAACAACCTCCTTTTGATATACGGCAAGCTCGCTTTCGCTTTTCATTAGATTGTTTAGCTTTTGTATGGTAGTTACTATTATTTTACCGTCGTCTTTTTCCGTGTTTCGTTTTAGTTCGGCGCAGCTATTTGAGCCGTTTACGCTATCTTTTTGAAATTTTTGATACTCCTTCATCGTCTGATAGTCTAGATCCTTACGATCTACTACGAAAAAGACCTTATCTATAAAATCAAGCCCCGTAGCGAGCCTCGCCGCCTTAAAGCTGGTTAGCGTCTTGCCTGATCCCGTCGTATGCCAGATATATCCGCCGCCATCCGGCTTTGCGTAGCATTTGCCAAGATGCGAGCTATTTATCTTCCACAGTATACGCTCGGTCGCTGCGATCTGATACGGGCGCATGATTAGCAAGGTGTCGCTCGCGTCAAATACGCAGTATTTTATCAATACGCTTAAAAGCGTGTTTTTGGCTAAAAAAGTCGCAGTAAAATCCTTTATGTCTTTGATAGGATAATTTTTAGAATCCGCCCAATTAATAGTAAAATCAAAACTACTCTTGTCGCGCTTTGTGGTATTTGCGAAGTACCGCGTATCCGTGCCGTTTGAGATAACGAAAATTTGAAGATATTTAAATAGCGAATTTGACGCATTAAAGCTCTCTTTGGCATAGCGGTGTATTTGATTAAATGCTTCTCTTATCGCTACGCCGCGCTTTTTTAGTTCGATTTGCACGAGCGGTAGGCCGTTTACCAGGATAGTAACGTCGTATCTATTTGCGTGCGCGCCCGTCTGCTCAAATTGATTAATGACTTGCACGCTATTTCGAGCGATATTTTTCTTGTCTAGTAGATAGATATTTTGTATATGCCCGTCATCAAAAACAAAATCATAAATGTGATTATCTTGGATTTTGCGAGTCTTTTCATTTACGCCGTCGTTTGGCGCATCAAGATACTCGCTAAGCAGTCTAGTCCACTCAGAAGGCGCAAATTTAACCTCGTTTAGGCTCTCTAGTCGCTGCTTTAAATTTTCTAGTAGCTTTGCGGGCGAGTTTATATCTTTTGCATATTCGTAGCCTTGCGCGACTAGGTCGTTTATCAGCTCGCGCTCCATATCCGCCTCGCTTTGGTAGGTGGAGGGCTGGATTATTTTTTCATATTCGTCTAGGACTATGAAATTTTTACTCTCGGCTATGGGTTTAGTTTCGGTCATTTCGTCTCCTTTTTATGGTATATACTATTTAAAGATTCAACAATATCCTTTAAAGTATTTTCGTGATCATTAACTATTTCCTTTGTCTCATCCGCAGAGTGGCTTGAGTGGCTTGAAAAATTTGTTATCATAGCTTCATATTTAACATCTTCTTTATCCAATATTTCAGATAAAAAATCCCTCCAATCATCGTATCCAAGAAAAGTAGAAGTTTTCTCTAAAATATTTCTTAGAAAGTTAAAATGATATTTTTTAATTTGATTGGTTTCAATGGCTTTTTCTAGTTCATCTTTTAAATAAAGATGATAAGAAAATGGTGAGTCATTCCTTTGCTCTTTTAAGCCATACGTTTCATCTTTGTTTTTTTTAAAAACAAATTTATTTGCGCTCTTTAACTCATTATATAAAACATTATAAAAAAGAGGATTATGAGTTGTGATAATAAACTTTAAACTTTCAACAGATTTAATAAGCTTAGCTAAATTTATAGCCATATCAATAGTATTATTCTCATCTAAAGAACTTACAGGATCGTCAATAAATACGTACTCCAAGCTATTAAATTCATCAGTGGATTTCTCTTTTATTGCTCCAATAATATTTTTTACAAGCACATAAAATATACACCATATAAAAAAACTTTCTTCGCCTTTTGATATTTTAATACCAGTTTGATTTTCGTCTCCCCTATAATAAAAAAATACTTCTGAATATTCTGCATTAAATTTAGGTTCAAGCTTTTTGCCTACATAAAGTTGAAAAGTATCGATAACTTCTCTATCTAATCCTTGTTCTTTAAATACCCATCTAGTAAAAGAATTTGGTTGTATCTTTAACTTTGGCTCAGTATCGTTTTCTATATCGTTATCCCAATAAAATAAATCCTGTATAAAGGCGTTGTAATAAATAATTTTCTTTTGATCAGACTCCTCGTTTTCATCTGTTTTTGGTTCTATTAAATTCTTAAATTCTACAGATAAGCGGGTCTTGCCCGTGCCGTTAAAAGCATAAATGAGTTGCACTTTCTTATTTTCATTTTTAAGGTATCTAGCTATCTCATTAAGGGTACCTATACACACTATATCTCCTTTTTAACTTCTGTAAAATTTAATAACTTTTCTCTATAATACTCATACTGTTTGTGCCTTAGCTCTATCTCTCGGGGCAAACCTTCGCTTATGGAGTTTACTAGCGTGTCGAATTTATCAAGGATTTCGACGATTTTGTGCTGGATTAACTTTGGGGGTATAGGAAATTTTACGTTTTTAAGTTTTGCCATATCCACAGAAGGGAAAGAACTAGAATTTGTATTTTGTTTGCACCATTCGCAAATTTTGAAGAAATAATAAAAGACAAACTTGGCATCAAGTTTGTCTTTTAACAATTCACGTATTGTAAAAGACGTGAATCGCTGATTCATTAAAAATGAATCAGCGATTGCGAGCGCATGCTCGCCGATCGGCGCGGTGGTCGCGACTATAATTGAATTTTTAGGGATTAATTTACCGCCCTTAACGGCTTGAGGTGTTATTTTCTGTATAGAGTCAGATAAAATTCTACCGTTTTCGCGAATATCCTCCATGCGAAACCAAGGTATCGTTCCATTTTCCCAAAAATCTTTATTTGCCTTTGAGGGAGTATAGCCGTTTTTCATAATAAAGACATTTTCTATTGTCATCCATTCAATTTTTCCTTGAACCTTGTCAAAGCTCAAAAGATGGTTGCGATAAAACTCGTATTGCTTTTTCCTAGCTGTAAGCTCTGCTGTAAGCTCTGCTGTAAGCAGCGTGAAACAGTCCAAAATACGGACTATTTCACGCTGAACTTCCAGAGGAGGTACAGGGAGTTTGATTTTGCCTAACAACTTTTGCGGTAAATGTGCCGGAATTGCGTTTGTTTTTAGAGAGTATATTAGTTCCTGATTTTTCATTAAACAATAAAACAAAAATTTATTTGCTATTGTTTTTTTGGGAAAAATGCAATAGCAAATATCATTAGCCCAAAATTTTTCCTCGACAAAATTGATATATCCGGCAGTTCCATAT
>CAUQMN010000049.1:0-7298 GCA_963518765.1 uncultured Campylobacter sp. | reverse complement strand
GGGCAAATTTGCGAATTTGAGAGTTTGAGACGTAGGCGTCGTTTGAGCTGTCGCTGATGTTTGCGTCTACGGCTCTTAAAAAGCCGTAGCCGTCGGGCATAATCTCTAAAATGCCCGTAAAAAGTATAAATCCGCCTTGTTTGGTTTGGGCTTTTAGTATCTCAAATATCAAATCCTGCCTGCGAAATTCGCGCGGATTCTCGACGCCGACGCTGTTTGCTATCTGCACTAGCTCGTCTAAGCTTAGCATTCTTAGTTCTTCGATTTTGTGGCCGTCGACGGGGATATGAGTGCGCGAGTTTGGATATTTTTTGGTCGTTTTTTGATTTTCCTGCGCCGAATTTGCAGGCTGGGTTGCGTTATTTTCCATCGTGTCCTCTTTAAAATTACGGAATAATTTTGTAGATAAATTTAAGTTTCAAAAGAAGTTTTGAAAGCCCGCATTTTATAAAATTTTGGCTTTGATGTCAAGACGCGGTATAATACGCCAAAAATGAAAAGGAATCTCAAAATGATGGATTTTAAAGATGGTAAGCGCGAAAAAACGATAATAAAAACCGCGCTTATCGGCATAGTTACGAATTTTTTCTTAGCCGGGGCGAAAATTTTCATCGCCATGGTCTCAAACTCGGTCGCGCTGATATCAGACGCCGTAAATAACCTTAGCGATGCAGGCTCAAGTATCATCACTATATTTGGCTCAAAGCTAGCTAGTAAGATGCCAGATGAGGACCACCCCTACGGCTACGGCAGGACCGAGTATATCGGCGGTCTTATCGTTTCGGTCATCGTGCTGATGTTAGGATTTCAGTTTCTAAAAACTTCGGTAGAAAATATTTTTGCACCTGAGCCTACTAGTTTTACGATGCCGTTTTTGGCGTTTTTGTTCTGCGCGATATTCGTCAAATTTGCGCTCGGATTTTACTACAAAAAGATCGGCCAACAGACCAGATCTATCTCGCTTAGAGCCGTCGGGCAGGAGGCTTTGGGCGATGCGATCATATCGTGCGTGATCTTGGTTTCGGCTGCGCTTTCGTACTTCGCCGACGTCCAGATAGACGGCTACGCTGGCGCTTTGGCGTCGCTTTTTATCATCGTAAACGGCGTGCTTTTGATAAAAGAAACCTTCGATAAAATCATCGGTCAGCGCGTCGAAAAGGAGATCAGCGACGAAATTTACGTCGCCGTAAATCGCTGCGAGATCGTGCGCGGCGCATACGACCTGATACTTCACAACTACGGCGCGCAGCGATACGTGGGCTCAGTAAATGTCGAGATAGACGAGCATTTGCCCCTTAGCGAGGTTTCGCAGAGTCTAAACGAGCTTCAGATTAAGATTTATAAAATTTACAGGATCTATCTGGTTTTTGGCGTTTATAGCGTAAATTTGGGGCAGGACGAGAGCCGCGCCTGCGTGGCGAATCTACTCTCGCGATTTAGCAGCGTACGCGGATTTCATGCATTTTTCATCGATAGCAAGAAAAAGAGCGTGAGGTTTGACGTGGTGGTCGATTTTGCCGAGAAAAATCTAAGCCGTCTGCGCGCCCAGATAGAGCGCGAGATCTCGCTAAGCTTTCCCGGATATAAAATTTTCATCGTGATAGATAGGGAGTTTGCGTGATGGTTGGAGCCAAATTCGAGCGGTGATTACGCTATAATCATAAAAATTTAAAGGATAAAGTATGAACAAATTTATTTTCGCTTCGCTGGCGTGCTTGCTGTGTTCTAGCGCAGCGTTTGGGACGGATACGCCGGGTTTTACGGCGGGTTTTAGCAGAGACGACGCCAAAAACGTCGTCACGGATAGCGTCTATAAACTGATGTGGCAAGACGGCGAGGAGATATATCAAGGTACTTACGACGAGGCGGTAAAATACTGCGAAAATTTAACCTTCGCGGGCTTTGAGGACTGGCGGCTACCTACGTTCAACGAGCTTTTAAGCATCACGGACGATACTAGGTTTGAGCCCGCTATAAACGAATCCTTTAAAAACATCGCATACGAGACGAACGTCAAAGGTGAGAAAATTTACGACCAGTACTGGAGCTCTACTAAGTATTCCTACGGCTCGTCTAATGTGCGACTCGTGTCTTTCAGGTTCGGTGACTCTTACTGGTTCCGCATTTCTAATCGCAACTTCGTGCGGTGCGTTCGGGACTATTGATTTTTGAAATTTAGACAAAGGAAAAAGTATGAAAAGATATATAGCCGTTTCTTTGTTGCTCTGCGGACTGCTAAACGCAGAGGCGCTAAGCCCTACGTGCTACCGAGATAACGATAAAAACGTAGTGGTATGTAGCGACAAAAAGCTGGGAAGACTAATGTGGCAGGATGAGAATCAAAATTTTCAAGTAACGTGGGAGCAGGCGCAGGAGTACTGCAATCTAGTAAACCTAGCCGGATACAAAGACTGGCGGCTACCTACGAGAGTGGAGCTACTAAGCATAACAGATAAGAGTAGGGATGAACCTGCTCTAAATACGGCCTTTAAATACATAGAAGACTTCGATGATCCGCACTATTGGAGCCAGACTAAAATCGCCGACTTCTCGTCCGGCGCGTGGCTCGTGCTTTTCGGGAACGGCTGCGATATCTGGGACTTCGTTTCTAGTCGCGGCTTCGTGCGGTGCGTGAGAAATGATTGATTTGGCGGGTTGTGCGCCTTAAATTTGTTTTTTATAGTTAAATTTGAGGCTGAAATTTAACGAGCCGAATTTTATTTAAACTTGCGACTCATAAATTTTGCGAGGCTTTAGAATTTTTTCGTATAATCTAAAATCTTAAAACGAAAGAAAAAAGTAACCGATGGGCAAATTTAAGTGCGCGCATTGCAGGGGCGAATTTGAGCGCGAGGCGCTGATAGAGCGCGGCGGGGAACTGTTTTGCTGCGAGGGGTGCGCGGGAGTTTACGAGATACTTAACGCAAGCGGGCTGGGCGAGTTTTACGAAAGGCTTGGTAAAACTACGCTAAATCCAGCCCTAAGCGCGAAAAATGCGGCGCAAAAGTCGCAAGACGATCTCGCGGCTATTTATCAAAACTACGTCAAAAACGAGAATGGATTTAACAAAATTTCGCTCATCATCGAGGGTATCCACTGCTCGGCTTGCGTCTGGCTAAACGAGAAGGTTTTATTTGCGCAGAAGGGAATTTTAGAGGTAAATATAAACTCGGTTAATAACAAAGCCCTCATCGTCTGGGACGAAAACGAGATAAATTTGGCTCAAATTTTCGCTCTCATCCGCTCTATCGGCTTTGAACCATACCCATACGACGCACAGGCTCAGGAGCACAGACTCGCGGGACAGAGGCGCGAATTTTACGCGCGGCTGCTAGTCGGGGTGTTTTGCACGATGAACATCATGTGGCTGGCCGTCGCGCAGTACGGCGGCTACTTCACGGGCATGCGCGCCGACGTGCGCTCTATCATAAATTTCGCCGAATTTATCCTCGCTACGCCGGTGCTTTTTTACACGGGAAGCGGGTTTTTTAGGGGCGCTTGGAGCGCGCTAAAAAACAAAACGCAAAACATGGATAGCCTCATCGTCACGGGCACGCTAGCGGCTTATATTTTCTCGATATACGCGATGTTTTCTAGGCGCGGCGAGGTGTATTTTGACTCGGTCGCGATGATAATCACTTTCGTATTTATCGGTAAATATCTGGAAATCTTGAGTAAGAAAAAGGCCGCCGACACGCTCGATAACCTAAACTCGTTAAATTTAAACTCGGTTAGCGTCAAAAACGGCGACGAAATAACTCTAAAAAGCGCGCAGGAGGTGCGTGCGGGCGAGCTCGTGGTCGTGAGAGTCGGCGAGCGCGTGCTACTTGACGGCGTCGCCATAAGCGGCGCGGCGAGCTTTGATCTCTCTAGCCTTAACGGCGAGAGCGCGCCTGCGTATCTGAGCGCAAAAGAGGGCGAAAACGAGATAAAAAGCGGCTCCGTGTGCGTGGACGGTACGCTGGTTTACGAGGTCGGCGCCGTCTTTAGCGAGTCGGTGCTAGCGCGTATCATAAATCTGCTCGAAACCGCCGCAGCCAAAAAGCCGCGCATCCAAGCGCTAGCAGATGCCATAGCGGCGAGGTTTTCGGCTGCTATCACGGCTCTAGCTCTAGCGACGTTTGCGTTTTGGTTCTGGCGAACGGGCGAGCTCTCCTCCGCGCTCATCGTCGCGATCTCGGTCGTGGTGATCTCGTGCCCCTGCGCGCTGGGTCTTGCTACGCCCGTTGGCACGCTCGTTGCGCTTGGAGCGGGCTTTAGGCGCGGGATACTTTTTAAAGAAGCGCGCATCATCGAAAGCCTAGCTAAGTGCGATACGGCCGTGTTTGACAAGACCGGCACGCTCACCTCGGGGCGGCTTAAAGTGAGTAAATTTACGCACGCGGGCGAATTTGATGCAAGCGCGCTTTTTTCGCTAGTTAGCAGCTCTACTCATCCCGTTAGCCGCGCCGTTGGCGAGTATCTGCGCGCAAATTTTAGTGATTTAAAACTTTTAGAGTTAAGCGACTTTGAAAATATCGCAGCACGCGGAGTAAGGGCTAAATTTGGCGACATAAATCTAGCGGGCGGGAGCGAGAAATTTATGCGAGAGCTAGGGCTTTATGACGGTGAAGCGGCGCGCGGGACTTGCTATTTTTTTGCCGAGGAGGGCGAGATCGCGGCGGCATTTGAGCTAGAGGAGAGTCTAAAAGATGGCGCCAAAGAGTGCGTAGCCGCGCTAAAAAACGCGGGCATGCGCGTGGCGATGCTAACGGGCGATAATGAATACGCCGCAAAGCGCGTAGCAGAGGAGTTAGGCGTGGGCGAAACTGTCGCAAACGCTCTGCCCACGGACAAGGCCGCCTACGTAGAGAGACTGGCGCAGCAGGGGCGAAACGTGCTGATGGTAGGCGACGGGATAAACGACGCCGCCGCGCTCGCGCTCTCGAGCGTGGCCGTGTGCATGGGTAGCGGAGCGGCCGTGAGTATCGCAAAAAGCGACGTCGTGCTGATGAGAGACGACCCTGCCTCGCTCACGGCTGCGGTTAGGCTCGTGCGCAGGACCTACCGCATCGTGCGGCAAAATTTGGCCTTTTCGCTCGTTTATAACGCCGTGACGATACCGTTAGCGATGGCCGGCTACGTAGCGCCCGCAGTGGCTGCGCTATCGATGTCGCTAAGCTCGGTCGCGGTCGTGCTAAACGCGATGCGGGCTAGGAGCGAGCGATGAGCGGGGCGGTCGTGGCGATGATGATCGGCGTCTCGACGCTGCTTGGCGCGTGCGGGCTGGCGGCGCTGCTGTGGGGGCTTAAAACCAGGCAGTTTGACGACGAACGCAAATTTTTGGACGGAACTAAATTTGACGACGAGGACGCGCTAAACGACGCCTACGAGCTGGAGCTTCGCCGCAAAGAAAAGGGGTATAAGTCGCCGGATTGAGGTGAATTTACGCACTTATTTGACTCGTCTTTGCCGCCAAAATTTGGTTATTTTGGGTCGTAAAATTTGCCGCGAAATTTGATTTTGAGCGTGGGCGGGATTTGGGGTAAATTTTCGTTTTTAAATTTGACGGGGCGTATTTTTACGGCAAATTTAAGCGGTAATTTTCAATCCTCGGTAAGACTCGGCGTGAAATTTGACGAGCTACGCGGGCGCGTCGCTACGCAGCGCGGGTAAATTCGGGCAAAATCGGGCGTTTTTGCATCCGCCGCGGTTATTAAAATTCGTAGGCGGCGGGTTAAATTTCCCGTCGCGCTTAAAATTTCGGATTTTACGCAGCGGTCGTTAAATTTAAGTCGATGCGGCTTTACGTATCGGTTTTAGATATAGTCGTAATGCCGTAAACCTCGGCGCCACCAACTTTTTTTTTCGGGTCGCTTCGGCGGACTTTTGATTTTAATATGCTTTTTAGCGAAAGTTCGCCGTATATATTTTGAGGTATTGCCTACGATGCGCTCTTATTCGTACTTGCGATTATCGACGGCTAGTGCGCGGACGGGGCGAATTCGCGCCTAAAGCCTTTGCCCGCAAATGAGCGGGGCGGCGAAAATTTAGCCTTTTGTAAAAATCCCTTCGTAAATCTACTCGCTCTAACGATATTTTTGCGGCCGTTTGACGCACCAGCCGGGTATGCCGCCTGCTTGGAGTTTAGGCGGTCCGGAGCCGTTTAAATTTAATCGCTGCAATCGCCGAGCGGGCGCGGCTTAATCCTGTAAATTTTGTTTTCTTGCAAAAGCCTTGCTCTCGCAAGCCCTCTTAGTCTACTTTTAGCTTTTTAACGATATGATTCCGCAAATTTAAACAAAGGAAACAACATGAAAACGCTTGTGATTTTATCGCACCCAAATCTCGCCGCATCTCGCGTAAACAAAGCCTTGTCGCAGGTCGCAAAGGCCGCTGCGGACGCTAAGGTGCGCCATTTGGAGGGGCTTTACGGCCTAGATATCGCGCGCATAGACGCCCGCGCAGAGCAAGACGCGCTAGCGAGTGCCGAGCGCATCGTATTTTTGTACCCGATGTACTGGCTAAACGTGCCGCCTATGCTAAAAGCTTATATCGACATCGTCTTTTCGCACGAGCTGGTGGGTTCCGGCGCGCTTAAGGGCAAGGTCTTGCAGCTTGCGCTAAGCGTCAGTACGCCGCTTAGCGAATACTCTAAACAAGGCGCAATCGGCTTTAGCTTGGATGAGATTTTAACGCCGCTTAAGATCGCGGCAAACTACTGCGGGATGGACTTTGCCGTGCCGTTTATCAGCAGCGGATTTGAGCCCGGCGAGTTTGGCGACGATGCCGTAGATGCCGCAGCCGCGCGCTTTGGCAAGCTTTTGCGAGGAGAGCTAAGTCCAGGCGAATATCAAATTTAGCCTCGTCTTTTGCGACCGCGAGTTAAAATTTCGCGACGGAGAATTTGGTTGCAAAATCCGCTTTTGCCGAGCCGACCGCTAAAAAGCTCGAATTTAGCTCGGTTTTGCATTAATACGGGCGTTTTTATGCCGCCGCTTACGGGCGTGCGATTTTGTAAACCCGCGCTACGGCGCGTATCTTAAATTTCTTTAAAGGCGCGCCCTAAATTTAACCTTAAGCCCGAAATTGCGGTATTAAATTTATCCGTCGATTTTCGCGCCTCGATGCAAGTATAAAATCAAATTTAAAGCCTGATTTAAGCGAGTAAATAAAACCTGCGCCGAAACAATCTCTCGCGATTATCGCAAATGCTTGCCGCTACTTGTTTTGTCTGCTTGCGGTAAATTTGCGAGCTTAAACCGCGAGCTTATTTTAGGCTTTCTATATACTCGCTAACCGCCGCCATATCCTCGTCG
>CAUQMN010000048.1:0-7335 GCA_963518765.1 uncultured Campylobacter sp. | reverse complement strand
AATTTTAAATTTATACTACTTATTTTATTTGTGTATATTTATCAAATAGAGTCCATAAGATATTGTAAATGTTTTGATATAGAAAAAGATTTTTTACCAAAACATTGCCTGTTTGAGCTTGTAAAGCCATACAGAACCAACAATGATGAATTATTAAAATTTTGGGAGAGTGTTAGAAATTTTAAAGATGGCGATAATGCAATAACAGAATTCGGTGTATGGGGGAAATATTTTTTAAATTTAGATGAAAAAAATGATGAAATTTTTAAAAAAGAATATGATGATGAAATTGTGCTTTGTTTGAATTATGATGGTCTTTATGGAGTAAATAATATTAATAAATTTTTGCAAATAGTAAATAAAAATCAATCTTTTGAAATCGGAAATTTTGAATTTAAAATTGGTGATCCTGTTTTATTTGTCGATAATAATTTTTTTGTAAGCGATTTACATAATAATCTTAAAGGCAAAATAATAAATATCATCGATAAAAACGAAGAAAATGAGCTGTATTTTAAAGTAGAAGTTGATAAGGTTTTTGAAGACGATCATGTTTTTACTGCTGGCTTAGAACTTATTTCTAAAAAAGATAATAAATCTATTGTTGGTTTTGGTGTGGAAAAAAATATAAATACAGACAATGATGATGCTAGTGAAAGAATCCCATTCATGTTGTCTTATGCAGTTTCTATTCACAAATCGCAAGGTTTGGAATATGATAGTGTAAAGATAGTGATTACAAGGGAAATCGAAGAGAATATTTCACATAATATTTTTTACACAGCAATTACTAGGGCAAAAAAATACCTTAAAATTTACTGGTCGCCTGAAACTCAACAGTATATAATAAAGAACTTTAGTATAAAAAATAATAAAAATGACGTCAAAATTTTAAAAGCAATAAATAATATTTAGTAAAATCTTAAGGAGAAATCATGAAAATAATCGAAGGAAATTTGGCTCTAAAAGGCGGCGAGAAGGTCGCCATAGTGGGCGCTAGGTTTAACCACATCATCACCGATAGGCTGGTGGAGGGCGCGAGGGACGCGTTTTTGCGCCACGGCGGGGATGAGGCGAATTTGAGCCTCATTTTGGTGCCGGGCGCGTTTGAGATACCGATGGCGCTTGAAAAGGCGCTAGCTAGCGGTAAATTTGACGCTGTTTGCTGCGTGGGAGCGGTGCTCCGCGGCTCTACGCCTCTCTTTGACTACGTTAGCGCCGAGACTACCAAGGGCATCGCAAACGTCACGCTAAAATACGGCAAACCGGTGACCTTTGGCGTGCTAACGGTCGATAGCATCGAGCAAGCCATCGAGCGAGCTGGCTCAAAGGCCGGAAATAAGGGCTTTGAAGCGATGACGGGCGTGATCGAGATGCTAAGCTTATATAAAAATTTGGAGGCGTAAAATGGCGACTCGTCATCAGGTCAGACAAGCCGTCGTCTCGCTGCTATACGCGCGCGAAATGGGTAGCTGCGGCGAGGAGTTCGTCGAGGAATTTTTAGAAGAAAAAAAGATAAGAAACGATCAGCGAAGCCTCGCGCTATCGCTTTTTCACGGCATTTTGGAGCATGCAGAGGAGCTTGATGCGCTACTAAACGCGCGCCTAAAAGAGTGGAAGATAAACGAGATCGGCAGCATCGAGCGCGCCGTGCTGCGACTGGGGGCGTACGAGATGAAATTTACCACGACCGATAAGGCCGTCATCATAAACGAGGGCATCGAGCTTGGCAAAGAGCTGGGCGGAGACTCGGCGCCGAAATTTATAAACGGCGTGCTAGACGCGCTAAAGGCCGATCTGTGAAGCTCTGCGTCGCGCTTGATCTGGGCTCGAAGCAGCAGTGTTTGCAGCTGGCGGGCGAGCTTGCAAGCTTGGCTGATAAAATTTGGCTCAAAGTCGGGCTGCGAGCCTATTTACGCGACGGTGCGGGATTTATAGAGGAGCTAAAAAAGCTCGGAAATTTTAAAATTTTCCTCGATCTAAAGCTCTACGACATCCCAAACACGATGGCCGACGCCGCCGAGGAGATCGCTAAGCTTGGCGCCGATATGATAAACGTGCACGCAAGCAGCGGCAAGCGCGCGATGAGCGCAGTGATGGAGCGGCTGGATAGGCTAGCTTCGCGTCCGCTAGTGCTTGCAGTCTCTGCGCTAACGAGCTTTGACGAGGGCGAGTTTAGCGCGGTTTACGAGCAAAATTTAAGCGACGCCGTGCGCAAATTTAGCGTGATGAGCTACGAAGCGGGGCTTGACGGCATGGTCTGCTCGGCGTTCGAAAGCCGCCTGATAAAGGATGCCACGAGCGCAAATTTTATCACGCTCTGCCCGGGCGTAAGGCCGTTTGGCGAGAGTGCGGCAGATCAAAAGCGAGTGGCGGATCTGGGCGCCTCGCGCGAAGCGGGGGCTGATTTTATAGTAGTCGGCCGGCCGATCTATCAAAGCGCCGATCCGCGCGAAATTTGCGAGCGGATTTTGGGTCAAATTTAGCGCTCGAGCTTACATAAAATTTGACGTAAGCTCGTTTTAAGCGCCGTTTCCGCGCGAAAGAAATTTTAATTAAAATGCGCACAAAGGCGGCTCGGATGATGTCGAAGCGCCGTCGTCATCTTTTTTATAAAATTCGTTGGGGTTTGAAACAGATAAATTTTTAGCCTGATGTAGGCAAAATTCTCTTGTGTAAATTTATCCCGTTGGGGTTTGAAACTCATTAAACTTAACAAATTGCAACTTCTCAGGGTTGTGTAAATTTACCTTAGTTGAGGTTTGAAACCTAAGACTTTGCAATTAAGTGGAGCGAGCGCGGAGAGTGTAAATTTACCCCCGTTTGGGATTAAAAACGTTTAAGTTTTGCCGCGCCCAAGCTCCCTGCTAGCTGGCGGATAAAATTTCCGATAATGAGCGCGGCGGTGAACTCTTAGATAGTAAAAAGCTACGCGAATGAGCGTAACGGCGGCCTAGCAGAGAGGTAAAATTTTAAAAATTTTTCGCACTGCGTAGATAAAATTTTAAAATTTGCCTCACACGAATGAGATTTTGGAATTCCGCACTCTCAAGGGGTTTTAAAATTTTATCCAGATGGCAAGCCAAGCGAAATTTGAATAAGGATTGGAGTAAAATTTGGGTAAAAGCGCGAGCGATTTTAAGAAAATCCCCTATGTCGGCGAGGCGACCAAGGCCGATCTGCTGGCACTCGGCTACACCGACATCGCTTCGCTAAAGGGTGCGGATCCGGACGAGATGTTTGAACGCACAAAGGCGCTCGGACGCGGTAGCGATAGGTGCATCCTCTATGTTTACCGCATGGTTTGCTACTACGCAAACACTCCGCGCCCAGACAAAGCCAAGCTAAAATGGTGGCTTTGGAAGGATTAAATTTGCAAATTTGACATGCGATAAGCGGTTTAAATTTGAATAAGCAAGCCTATCTTTGCAAAATTTAGCTTAATGCGCCGCCGTTGAACCTCGTAAATTCATCGGCTATTTTGCGCGGCTGTCTTGCTGCGCGAGAGCGGCAGGCTCGAAAATGCAAATTTAAGCAAGATATCAGCGGTATTTAATTATAATGCGGTTTATTTTTTGTGGACAGATGGGTGAGTGGCCGAAACCACACCCCTGCTAAGGGTGCAGCTTCTAACCGGGGCTCGAGGGTTCAAATCCCTCTCTGTCCGCCACTACTTTTTTATTTTAAACGCATTAAATCCTTTAACTCAAAATAAATTGAAATATCTTAAAAGGGTTTTTAAAAAAGTGCATCTTAATTATTAGCAAACAAAGTAGGCGCGAGTGGGCAACCTGCGTCGCTACTGCCTCCTAAAAGGCTACAAACATAGCAAGCTAGAGCGAACCTGGCAATAAACGCTGATAGGATATTCTAAAACATAACACAATGATAACGCCAGCATAGAGCCAAAGGGGAGAGAATTTCTTGCTTAAATTTAAAGAGTGCATGCTACCTCGCACCGCGTTCGTGGTTCTCAAACATAGCCATAAGCAAAAAGCAAAATCTAAACATAATAACTTATGTCAAAATCTTTTTAAATAAATCAGCTTAGTTTATCTTTGTGAAGACTGCAAGGTTTTTAGATATCAAATTTATCTAAAATTTCAGTATAAACGCCGAAAAAACCTTAAAAATAAATCCAAAATTTAATATCTCAATGATGCTAGGAAGTGTTAAATTTAGCATACGAGATTTCCGGCCTGCAAGCTCGCCCGAAATCTTTACACTATTTTAAACACGCCTCGGCAAGGCTTTGCTCTTTTTGAAGCAGGCAACTCTACATAAAAGATTGAAGCTAAAATGAACCAAGAAACAAAATACTTTATACGCGGCGCAACAATACGAGCGCCTTCGTTTCCGTTTACCGACTATCATCGCGGATTTTAAAAGACATTATCGGCAAAGCAGGCTGGCGATGCGATAAAATAAACGACGAGGCTACTTACGAGATAGCCAAAAGCCGCCGTTGCTCGGCAAGTTAATGCCAAAATTTCGCAAAAAGCCTTCTTGGCGAAATGATTAATACTAAAGACCGGCCAGCGCTGCCTACCAGGATTTGTCGATGATACGGCGCCCTTAGCGGAGCAAATCTCTTTTACAATCGCTTTTGCAAATGCCAGTAACGGAATTTTACGCAAGCGATAGCGGCAAACTAGCAAAGCAAGGCTTGAATAAGGTACAAATTTAGACACTATAAACGGCAAGCCGCTAACATTTAAATGCATTAGAAAAATACGCTTAAGAGCCGTTAGACTAAATAAATTTGCTCTAAATTTTAGCGTTTTGCCGCTTTTTCTATCGCTTCCGCCGCTTCGCAGCCCTCATTCCAGCCGTAGGCGCACGCCTTTTGCAGATAGTTTTTTGCGCGAGCCACGTCTTTTTCGCCGAGCATTGCGTTGTAGTAGAGTACGCCCGGATTAAAGCACGACATCCCGTCCTTTGCCTTGCAGGCTTTGCGCCAGATTTCGCCCGCTTTTTGCGCGTCTTTTTTGACGCCAAGCCCCTGCTCATAAAGCGAGCCTAAATTTGCGCAACCTAGCAAATAACCGCTATCGCAGGCTTTTTTATAGAGCTTGGCAGCCTTTGGCGCATCGGCCTTGACGCCCTCTCCTTTGCGGTAGGCGACGCCCAAATTTACGCATGCGCGCACATACTGCCCGTCGCACGCCTTTTTAAACAGCGCAAACGCCTTTTCGTAGTTTTTGTCCAGGTCGCACTCCTCAAGCTTGATGCCGATATAGGCAAGGCCTAAGTTGTCGCAGCTCTCAAAATCGCCCGCGTCGCAGCTTTTTTGCAGTCCGTTTGCGTCGCAAGGCGCTTTGTTCTCTGTCAAATCGCGCTCGCTCGCGCCCAAAACAAAAACCGTAAAAAAGACTAAAAATACAATTTTTCTCACCGTTACCTCCGTGCGCTCGTTAAATTTAGCCCCGCAAGACCATTAGTTTTGATACGAGCCGGTAAATTTACGCGCTTAAATAGGGCGATTTTAACGCGCCGTAGCTAGCAAAGACGGCGACCAAAAGCGCGATCAAAAAACTAAATTTAAGCCAGCTGGTAATCTCATGCCGGCTAACGCCAAATCCGTCCAAGCGCTACGCAAATCAATCAGCTAAACGTCAAAATCCCAAGTGCGCGCAAACGGACGAAAAATAAAAATTAGACTCGTAAATTTGCCTCAGATTTAAATCCCAAACAAGCTATGCGGTAAAGCTTTTATCGCCCTAGCCGTTAAAAAATCAAAGCAAAATCCAAATAAAACGGCAGGCAGTTCAGGCTAAATTTACGCCTTTTTGCCCTTTTTTTTGCTCTTTTTATTGCCCTCTTCTTCGCCTTTAAACCATCCTTTTATCTTGTCAAAAATGCCTTCGTCCTCTTCATGCATCGCTTCGCCGCTTTGCACGCCGAAGCTTTCTTGTAGCTTGCGTAGCAGCGAAATTTGCTCTTCGCTTAGCTCTTTTGGCGTTTTTATCGCGATTTGCGCTACAAGCCTGCCGTAGCGCTTGGTATTTACGTTTTTTACCCCGAGCCCTTCAAATACGAACTGCTGCTTATCTTTTGCGCCCACTGGCAGCTTTAGTTCGGTCGTGCCCTTTAGCGTCGGTATCGTGACCGTCTCGCCCAGGATAGCTTGCGTGAAAAATACCGGAATCTCGATATAAACGTCGTTTTCGTGACGCACGAAACGCTCATCGGGCTCAACCTCGATATATACGTATAAATCGCCCCTACTCTCGTCTACGGAGACGTTACCCTTACCGCTTACGCGCATACGCATGCCGTCGTCGATGCCTTCAGGAACGTTTATCTTGACGTTTTGGCGCTCCTCCTTGTATCCGCTGCCATCGCATTCGCCGCACTTGTCGCTAACGGTCTCGCCGCTACCGCCGCAATACGGACACTCCTGCGCAAAGCTCATAAACCCTCTTTGCTGCACTATGCGCCCTCTACCCTCGCAGTGCGGGCAAATGTGCGTTTTGCCGTCTTTAGAGCCCGTGCCTTTGCAGGTTTTGCACGGTTTTTTTATCGTAAATTCTACCTCTTTTTCCGCACCGAAAACCGCTTCGTTAAATTTTATCTTTAAGGCTATTTCCAAATCAAGCGGATATTTGTCGATGCTTCTTTTGCGGCTTTGCGAGCTCGATCTAAATCCGCCGCCGAAAAATGAGTTAAATATATCGCCCAGATCGATATCCGCGCCAAATCCGGCAGAACTAAATCCGCCCCTACCCTCAAGTCCGGCCTTGCCGTATCTATCGTATATCGCGCGCTTTTGCTCGTCGCCTAGCACCTGATAGGCTTCGTTTACTTTTTTAAATTTTTCTTCGGCGTCTTTATCGCCTTGATTGCGGTCCGGATGATACTTTAGGGCAAGCTTTCTAAATGCTTTTTTTATGGTTTCGGAGTCGCTATTTTTGCTGATTTCTAAAATTTAGTAGTAGTCTATTTCCACAAAATATCCAAAAAATTTAAATTTAAAGGGGCGATTTTAGCTTATTATTTCTAAAATTTCAAAGTAAGGGAGAATTTTAAACGAGATTAGTAAATTTAGACGAAAATTTAACATTTTTTGGTTATAATCATTTTCGTTAAATCTATACTGAAAGGCCTAAAATGATTAATGTTTTAATGATTGAAGACGATCCGGAATTCGCGCAAATTCTATCCGAGTATTTGAGCGATTTTAATATCAAAGTAACAAATTTCGAAGACCCTTATCTAGGACTAAGCGCCGGGATTAAAAATTTCGATTTACTTATCCTAGACCTTACGCTACCCGGTATGGACGGGCTTGAGGTTTGCAAAGAAATTCGCAGCAAATACAACATACCTATCATC
>CAUQMN010000047.1:0-7677 GCA_963518765.1 uncultured Campylobacter sp. | reverse complement strand
CCGATCTCGTAGCTATCGCCAGTAGTGGCCTTTAGATCAGGGTTTGCTCTGTATCCTAGCGCCGTACCCCTACTAGCGCCGCTAGCTAGCATAGACTCCATAACGTCCGGTCCTCTAAACACCTTAGCGTAGCTGGCAAATACTCCAAGCCCTTTCATAAACTCGTAATCAAGCGCTAAAGCAGGCGTAAATTCGTCAAATTTGTCTTTGTACCCGCCGATATTTGCGCCCGTGCCGTTATATGTCTTTAGCTCGTGGCGCTCGTATCTGATGCCAGGAGTCACGGTTAGGCCTGCAAATTTGATCGCGTCCTCTAAGTAAAACGAGTAGTTGTTTACTTTTTCGGGACGGTTGTTTTGCGGTTTGTTAAAGTTCTCGCTGTGGTAGTACTCCGCGCCGTATCTTAGCGTCTGCGTCACGTCGCCCGTCTCTATCGCGGTTTTTGCTTTCGCGCTTAGGCCTCTAGTTTTTACGCCCCATTTGCTACCGTCGACTCTCTGATGCTTCGTATGATACGCAGTTACGTCGAGATTTAGCAGTTCGCTCGGCGTAAATTCGTACTTTAACGTCGTCGTATCGCGCTCGTATTTACGGTAGTCATCATTTGTATGCCAACTACCAAATTCTGCTCTTAAAGGATAAAGTCCCTTGTAGTGGTTGTGCTCGTGAGAGAGCGATATCCTGTGCGCATCTAAAAAGCTATATCCGAGCTTAAAAAGATAGCTAAGATCGTTGCCGTCGCCGCCGATTTTCTTACCATTGCCGCTCTTGCCGTAGTCGTAGCCTTTGTGATTTATCGCGGCTAAAAAGTCAAGCCCCTCGACTGGTGCGGTAAAAACCGTGAGTCCTTGCGAAAATTCGTCGTTGTTTGAGGCGTAGCCCGTTTTGATTTTCGCACCGATGATTTCGCCGTCATCTAGCAGGTCTCTAGCATCCACCGTCCTAAAGGCTACCGAACCGCCCAGAGCTCCAGCGCCGTTTACCACAGAACGCGAACCAACCTCAACGTCGATGGCCTTGATTAGATCGGGGTCGATCAGGAGGTCTGCGTTATGGTGAAAGGTATTTCCGTTTTGCTTCGCGCCGTCGATCGTGATATTTAGGCCGCGGTCGCTCACGCCCCTCATGTAAATTTTTTGGTTCATGCCGTTCGTGCCACCTACGTAAACGCCGGGAATATCGCGCATGACGTCTTTTAGTATGCCTGCGTTTCTCGTGCTTATTTTTACGTCGTCCACGCCGTAGCCGCCGCCGGTGCTTGTTACTTCTACGCCGCTTAGCGTTACGTTTTCGGCGGCATTTGCGCCGATAGCCAGAGCCGCGACAAAAGAAATCTTCGCAACATTGTTAAAACTCATTTTTTCTCCTCTTTAAATTTACGAAAATTTGCGCCGATTTAGAAAAATATTTAAATTTTGTTTTCTTTATCTTGCACAGATTTTGAAAATGAATATTACAATTTTGAAGCTAAATTTAAAATAAATATATTGAAACAGCTTATTTATTCGTTATTGACAATAAATACCATAATCTGATATAATTGCGCGCAAATTTTTATAAAAGGTAATAAATGGAATTTCTCAAACACAACGTCGATTACGTTATCGTCGGTATTTTAGGACTTATGAGCTTTGTCGTAGTATGGCTCACGATAGAGCGCTTAATCTTTTACGCAAACGTTAAATTTGAAAACTACAAGAATCAAGACGACTTTGAAGAGAGCGTAACCAGAAATTTAACAACACTTTATATCGTTTATTCAAATGCGCCGTATATCGGGCTTTTGGGTACGGTTGCGGGCATCATGGTAACCTTTTACGACATGGGTATGAGCGGCGGCATCGATACTAAAAGCATCATGGTCGGCCTGTCTCTCGCGCTAAAAGCAACCGCTCTAGGCCTCATCGTCGCGATACCGACGCTAATGATCTACAACGCGTTTATGAGAAAAGTGGACGTACTCGTAAACCGCTACAAGGCTTCACGTGAGAATGCCTAAAAAAGAGGGATTAAACGTAATCCCGCTCATAGATATTATGCTAGTTTTACTAGCTATCGTGCTTAGCATCTCTACCTTTATCGCTCAGGGCAATATCAAAATCGACCTGCCAAACAGCGAGAGTGCGGAAAAAAAGCAAGACGAAAAAGACAAAATCGCCGTTTTAATTAATAAAGATAATGAATTTTTTATAGGCGAAGAGAAAATCGACGAGGAAAATTTAAAAGAAAAGCTAAACGAGATAAAAAACGAAACATTAATAGAACTCAAAAGCGATAAAGAGAGCAAATTCGACTCGTTTATCAAGGTTATCGACATACTAAAAGAAAAAAATCATGAAAACTTCGCTATCACGACAACAACTGAATAGACGCGCCAGCTTTACGGGGCTTGGCGTCTCTATCCTGTTACACTCCGTTCTTATCGGCTCTTTTATCAAATTTTACGACGAGCTAAAGCCGATGCCGGAAGAAAAAAGCGTCAAGATAGCGCTAAATACCTTTACGCCGCCAGCAGCGCCGCTTCCGCCGGCACCAACTCCGCCTGCCCCGCCGCCTCCGGCACCGCCTGCGCCTCCTCCGCCTGAACCGGTCGTCACTCCGCCGGAACCGCCAAAACCGGTCGAGCCGCCTAAGCCGATAGAAAAGCCAAAACCAGTGGAGAAACCAAAACCGATAGAAAAGCCTGTGGAAAAACCGAAGCCAAAGCCTAAACCTACGCCAAAGCCGGTCAAAAAGCCTGAGCCTGAGCCGCAAGTAGTGCAAGCGCCTCCGACTCCCGCACCGCCTACTCCTACGCCGCCGGCGCCGCAGCCAAGTAGCGCTCCAAGCTCGAACGTAAAATCAAATTTACCGCCTAGCGGAGCGGAAACGGTCGGAGAGATTAATTTTTCAGATCCTTCTGCAAGTAGTAATTTTAATAGGGATAAGTACCAAAAGGCTATTAAAAAGCATCTTAGGTATCCAAAGCGAGCTCAAAAAATGCGCCATCAAGGCATAGCTCATATCAGGTTTTTGTTTAAAAAAGATGGAACTGTTAGCGACATAAAAATCGTAAAAAGTTCAGGCTTTGATACATTAGACGAGGCTGCAATAGACACCATAAAAAGAGCAGCTCCAGATTTTGAAAAGCTAGATAGAGATTATATCATGACAATTCCTATTGGCTTTACACTGAATTAGCTGTAAAATTTAAGTCATTTGATGCGGATTAATTTACTCCATTAATTTATGACAATAAGCTCACACTAGACGAGGCTGCAGTCGAGCTCATAAACCGCGCCGCGCCGGACTTTCCGACGCTTGATCGCGACTATGTCATCAAAATCCCCGTTAAATACAATATCACGTAAATTTAAGCCGTTTTGCGGCTTAAATTTTATCTTTTGATTTTACAAATTTGATGCAATAAATCCAAAAATCAGCCGTTTTGTTTATAAATAAACGCCGCTAAAATCGGCCGTAATCAAATCAAATCTGATGTCGTAGCAAGAATCAAAATTTGCCAAATTTATGCCGAATTTAGCCAACGCCGATAGGTCAAATTTATACCGAGCTATCTCGCTAAATTTTATTTAAACGCCCTTTTATACGAGTTCTCTATTAGCTCGGAGCATCCTAGTTCGCTCATAGCGGCTTGCGCGAAATTTGGATTTCGCAGCAGCTCTATGCCGTAGGCCACCGCATCGCAAACGCCGCCTAGCAGTAGCGCCTCGCCCTCGGACGCCTTTGTGATGAGTCCGACCGCGATCACCGGGATGCCGACTGCTTGCTTTACGACCTTGGCGTAGTCCGCTTGATAAAGCGGCGTAAACGTCGGCGCGCTATCCGTGCGCTCAAAAAGTCCGCACGCCCATACGTGGATAAACGCCGCGCGAGGGAGCTCAAGCTCTCTTGCTAGCCGCACGCTATCCTCTAGGCTCCAGTCGCCTTTTACGCAGCTTTGTGCACTTATTCGCATGCTGGCGAAGATTTGTGCCGCGGCTTTTATCTCGCTTAAAATTTCTTTTAAAAATCTCACGCGATTTTCAAAACTCCCACCGTATTCGTCGTCTCGCAGGTTAATCCCAGACGATAGAAATTCGCTGATAAGATAACCGTGCGCGGCGTGGATCTAGGTCGCAGCGTATCCTGCGCGCTGGGCTCTGATTGCTGCTTGAACGAAGCTTTGCTTGACCGAGACGATGTCGTCCGCGCTCATTTGTTTCGGCGTTTTGTAGCTCTCGCTAAATTTTACCGCACTAGGCGCGATCAGATCATCGCACTCGCTTTTTCTGCCGGCATGCGCGAGCCAGACAGCCTAGCGGCGCCCTGTTTGACGCACTCCTTGACGAGTCCGGCGTGCGCCTCTAGCTGCTCGTCGTTCCACTGCCCCGGATCGCGGCCCCTTATCCCGCCTCTAGGCTAGGCCGCCGTAGCCCAGGCGATGATGAGCCAGGCGTCTATAGCGCCCGTACATCGTAGTGCAGGCGACGGAAGCGCCTATGGGACGGAAAATTAATTTACGCCCTGATTTGTAAAATTTTACGTGTTTTGAAGGATTAAATTTTTGCGTTTTTAGGCAAATATTTGCCAAATTAGCTGCGCAAAAGGCAGGCTCCGTATAGTCGGGCGAAAATTTAGTTTGCCGTCGTCGCTTGAAATTTTAAGCGCGACTTTCGCTACGAACATAAAAATTTCCTCTAAAACGAAATTCGGGCTTAAATTTTGCCGTACTATAAAATTTGACCCGAAATTTTAAAGGATTGCAGATTGATATTTATAGCCGACGCAGCAAAAATCCCCAACTCCGCCAAACTACGGAGTAGCCGAAATTTACGCACCCAAACGACTACGCCAAGTCCTTTAAATCCGTCCCGTAAGCGTCTTTTAAGCGCTTAACGTCTAGCTCGCGGTTTAGATTTACGAGGCGAAATTTGACCGCCTCCCACCACTCTTTGCCGTCGTATTCGCGTCGCACGAGCACCATATCGTCTAGCTCCACGCGCAGATCAAGCGGCACCTCATACAGTCCCCAGTCGTTATCGTAATCAGTCGCTTCGGCTAGCTGCTTAAATTTCGCTAGATCAATAAAGCCGTCCGCGCTGCCTACGGCTCTAACGTCGCTCCAAATTTTACCGTTTTGCGCCAAAACCGGCTCCAACTCGGCAAATAAATTCACCAGCTCGTAATCGCTTGATTTATGTCGTTTTTCTAAATGCATTTTAATTCCTTTAATGCAAAGCGCCTGAGGTCGCTTAAATTTACGCGTGATGTCATACGGCGCGGCGAATAAATTTAAAAACCGCGCGATTTAAATTCGGATTATGAATTCGGCGGCGTTTTAGCCTTTTGCCGTCAAATTTAAACTTTTAGTAGACGTATGGCGTCCGCCAAAACTAGGTCGCGCAGCGCTTATTTTTATTTACGGCGCGCTAAAATCGTCGCGGTAATCGCCCAAAAGCTCAAAATATCATCTCTGATAGATTGCGAGGACTCGGTTAAAAGCAGCTCCCGCAAAAAGGCGGGTCTATAGCGGCGTTTTGCTGTTTCTTTACAAATTTATTTATCAGGCGCGCGATACTAGTCCAAAGTCCGCACGCCGCGTCGCCCGGCTACGGCTTTTACCGCATCGCAAGGCAAAATGCGCCGCTATAAACAAAATCCGCTATACCTAGCCTAGCCGTCGCGCACGATCGCCCTTTGCGCCGCTTACTCGGCCTTGCTCGCATCCCACGCAAGGATCGTCTTACCATCGGCATCGGTCGCCACGTCGCCCATGCCCATGATGTTGTAGCCGCAGTCGACGTAGTGTACCTCGCCGGTTACGCCGCTAGCAAGGTCACTAAGCAGGTACATCGCGCTTTTGCCGACGTCTTGCGTCGTGACGTTGCGCTTGAGAGGCGCATTGATCTCGTTGTAGCGTAAAATCATCCTAAAGTCACCGATACCGCTTGCGGCAAGCGTCTTGATAGGGCCCGCGCTGATAGCGTTTACGCGGATGCCGCGCGCGCCAAGATCGTGAGCGAGATAGCGCACGGAACTTTCAAGTGCCGCTTTTGCGACGCCCATAACGTTGTAGTGAGGCACGAATTTCGGCCCTCCGAGGTAGGTTAGCGTGAGCACGGAGCCGCCCTCTTTTAGCACCGGCAGCACCGCACGCGTGAGGCTCAGTAGCGAATACACGCTCGTGCCCATCGCGATGTCAAAGGCTTCTTTGCTCGTGTTTACAAACTCGCCCTCTAGCGCTTCTTTTGGCGCATAGGCCACGGCATGCACGACGAAATCTATCTCACCCAGATCTGCTTTAATGCGATCCGCAAGACCGTCCAAGTGGGCAGGGTTGTTTACATCAAGCTCATAGACAAATTTGCTCCCAAACTCCTCCGCGATCGGCTCTACGCGTTTTTTCAGCGCGTCGTTTAGGTAGGTAAACGCCATCTGCGCACCCTGCTCGTGACAAGCTTCGGCAATGCCGTAAGCGATAGATTTGGCGTTAGCGACGCCGACGATGAGGCCTTTTTTGCCTTTTAAAATCATTATTTCTCCTTTCTATTTTGCTTGGCTTTTGAGCGCTTTTTGGCGATTTTGTTAAAATTTTGCTCGGCAGACCATCCGTCTAGCCTACGCAAAATTCTAACTGCAAAGCCACAAAAATCATCTCAAAATCCTTCGCAATTTGACTTAAAAATTGCAATTCAAATTTGAAACCAAATTTGATAGCGGCAGTATCGCGAAGCTAGACTAGGCGGCTTAAAATTTTGCGACGGGAGTTACCATATTAGGTAATGACCGAGCAAAATTTTAAGACAACGAAGTATAGCGATGCGAGACAACTCGTATAAGCTCTAAAAACTTTGAGGCGTCCCAGCTCGCCGTACCTACTAATACTCCATCGCAGTTTTTGATTCCCGCAATCCCGCCGATATTTGCGGCATTTACGCTGCCTCCGTAAAGAAGCGGTGCGCTCGTTTGCTCGCGGATGAAATTTAATATCTCCTCGATCTGCTCCGCGCTCGCGCTCTTGCCCGTACCTATCGCCCAAATTGGCTCGTAGGCGATCAGCAGCCGCTCGTAGCCAAGGTAGATATTTTTTAGCTGCTCGGACAAAAACTCCTTCGTGCACCCAGCTTCGTTTACACTCAAATTTTCGCCGATGCAGTAGACGATCTGCCAGCCCGCCTTTACGGCAAAATCAAATTTAGCTCGCAAAAGCTCCTCGCTCTCGCCAAGCTCGCGCCTTTCGGAGTGCCCGATCAGCACGCTTTTTACGCCAAACTCGTCTAGCATCGCCTTACCGATCTCTCCGGTGTGAGCGCCGCTTTCGCATGGGTAGAAATTTTGCGCACCGAGTTTAAATTTATGAGCCGCAAGATCAAGCGCGCTAAACGGAGGAAATACCGTCACGTCGTCGTTTGCACTTAAATTTGCGTCTAAAATTTCAGCGTATTTAGCAAAGCTCGCTCTCGTGTGATTGCACTTTAAATTTGCTAAAAACCTCACTCCGCAGCCTTTCTAAGCGGTTTTATGCCGGGCAGCTCCTTACCCTCGATAAGCTCCAGGCTCGCGCCGCCGCCAGTCGAGATAAAGGTCATCTCGTCGGCGTCTCCAGCGCGCTCTACCACGTCGGCCGTATCGCCACCGCCAACGACCGTAGTCGCATGAGTGTCGATGATGGCGTGGCTCATTTTGATGCTGCCC
>CAUQMN010000046.1:0-7688 GCA_963518765.1 uncultured Campylobacter sp. | reverse complement strand
CTCGGGCTCGCTAGCTACCAACGTAGTTTTGCCTGATAGCGCCGAGGATGACGCGGCTACTGATTTTGCGCCCGTCGTTGCCAACATAAAGGCAAAAATCGCCGATGCGATCAAACTTTACGCCGCAAAAGATGTAGATAAAGCTATGAGCGATGCGCAGGATATTTACTTCGACGAGTTCGAAGGTAGCGGCATGGAAAACAAAGTAGGCGCGATAGACGTAGGCCTAAAAACTAAGATAGAAGGAAATTTCGGCGAAGTAGTCGCGCTGATGAAAGCGGGCGTGAGCGTCGAGAGACTCCAGCAAGCAGCCGATAACCTAGGCGCAAATTTAGACGCCGCGTTAGAAAAAACAAGCGGCAGTAGCTCGCCTTGGGCGCTATTTGTTTACGCGCTTACGGTCATACTTCGCGAGGGATTTGAGGCGCTTATCATCGTGGCGGCAGTCGTGGCGTATCTGCTAAAAACCGGCAACGAAAAGCGCATGAGTATCGTTTATAGCTCGCTTGGCGTAGCGGTCGTGCTAAGCTTTGTTATGGCGTGGATTATGAATTTGATATTTGCCGGCGCTGCAGGTCAAAAAAGAGAGGTGATGGAGGGCGCGGTGATGCTTATCGCCGTGGGACTACTCTTTTACGTCGGTTTTTGGCTGCTTTCAAACGCAGGCGCGAAAAAATGGAGCAAATATATCCAAAGTCACGTCAGCGAGTCGATATCGGCCGGTTCTGCTAAGGCGCTTTGGTGGACGGTGTTTTTAGCCGTATTTAGAGAGGGCGCGGAGACCGTGCTTTTCTATCAGGCGCTGATTTTCGACGCTAAAGATAGCGCAGGTTACTCGATGATAGCGCTGGGATTTGTAGTGGGGCTAGTCGTCTTGCTTGTTACTTACTACGTATTTAAAATTTTTGCTATCAAAATCCCGATCAAACCGTTTTTCTTGGTCACTTCGACGATCATCTTTTATATGTCGATCGTGTTTGTGGGCAAGGGACTTATGGAGTTCGTCGAGGGTAAAATTTTCGTTCCGACTAAGATCGAAGGCTTCCCTACTATCGAGTGGCTGGGCATTTATCCGTATTACGAGAGCTTGATACCGCAGGCTATCATGGTAGCGGCGCTAATCATCGGCGTGATCATAATGAAAAACAAGCAAGCCAAAGAGGCTTAAATTTGACGTTTCTAGCTTTCGCGGGTTGCCGCGAAGCTTAAAAATAAATTTACAAACCAATTAAAGGAGAGAACATGAACAAATTTGTTAAAACAGCTTTGGCATTTAGCCTTGCTGCTTCAGTTGCCCTAGCAGGCGAGTTTCCTATCGGCGATCCGGTAGAAATCAACGGTATGGAGATAGCTGCTGTTTATCTAGAGCCGATCGACATGGAGCCAAAGGGCATCGACCTAGCTCCTAGCAAAGCCGACATCCACCTAGAGGCCGACATACACGCTATCGAGGGAAACAAAAACGGTTTTGCGGCGGGCGAGTGGATCCCTTATCTAAAAGTTAATTACGAGCTAAAAAACCTAGATAACGGCAAAGTTAAAAAAGGCACATTTATGCCTATGGTCGCTCAAGACGGCCCTCACTACGGAGCCAACCTAAAAATGGATACGGGCGTTGGCAACTACGAGCTAAAATTTCATATAGAAAATCCTGAAAAACAAGGCTTCGGTCGTCACGCAGACAAAGAAACGGGCGTGGGTAAATGGTTTGAGCCGTTCACCACGACTTATAAATTCCAATATACCGGAGCGCCTGCTAAATAATTCGGGCTTAGAGCGGCTAAGTCCGCTCTGAATTTTATTCAAATTCTCAAATTACAGGGCTGATCATGTCTATATATTTCGTCCAAGTTATCTCATTGTTACTGGGATTTGTCCTTTTTGCAGCGTTAAACAACGACAAAAAGAGCCTAAAAGTGCTGTTTTTACCCTCGGTTTTGGGTATCGCAGTAGGCATAGTCGTTTTTAAGATCGCTAGACTCACGCTTCACGACGCCGGCGTTAAAATGGTATTTGACGCGGCTACTTTGGTATTTTTGCTAGTTAGTGCGCTTTGGATTTTTACCAAATTTACCCCTGCAAAGATGATAACGTTTTTCGCCTTGGGCGCGGGCTACGGTCTCACGTATGCTCACGCTAGCGCGAATTTTCCGGTATTTGCCGGCGAGCTACTCGATACGCAGTCCATCATCAGCCTATTTTTGATGATATTTGCGTTTTTGCTTTTACTGATTTTATTTTTCGTCGTTTCAAATTTAAAAGAGTGCCTATGCAAGCACGTCTTACGGACTTTTTCGCTTCTTTTTCTTGTAGTTTTGATAGTGCAAGCTATTTCAAACACGGGGCTTGAGTTTATGCGGGCGGGCATGATACCTACGTATCCGTGGGCGCTCTCGCTCGTGGCTAAGGGTATTTATTATACAACGTTTGCGCAGTATTTTTTCATCTTTTTAGTTTTGGTTTTGGCGGTTATAAATTTCAAAAAACGCCCGACTCCGCTCGTAAAATCGGTTGTGGGCTCAAATAAATTTAGATTTAACAACGCGGCTAGAAATTTCATGGCGGCAAACTCAAAAAGCAGCATAGCTATCGTCGTTACGGCTCTGATTTTCGGACTCTACTACGACCTACACGCCTCTAAACCGCCTGAGATCTCAGATCCTATCGTCGTAGAACCCGTAAACAACGAGTTTAAATTCGACGTCCAAGAGCTAGCCGACAATGAACTACACCGCTACGCCTACATAAACGACGAAGGTAGGGAGATAAGGTTTTTTCTTTTAAACCGCTTTTCAGACCGCGCTTCGCCGATCATCGTCTTTGACGCGTGCGCGATATGCGGCGATATGGGCTATGTCAAAAAGGGCGGCGATCTCATCTGCATCTCGTGTAACGTACGCATCTTTTTGCCGTCAGTCGGCAAAGAGGGCGGCTGCAACCCGATACCTATGCCTTTTGAATTTGACGGCAAATTCGTAACCGTGACGCTAGATACTATCCAAAGCGGCGCGAACTACTTCTCAAAAGTCGTCGAAAAAACGGTGCTAGATCCGGTAAGCCGCAAAAAGGTAAGCAACATCGGCTCGAAATCTTATTTATACTACAACAGGACGTATTTCTTTGAAAACGAAAAAACTCAGGCGGAATTTGAAGCCAACCCTGAAAAATACGTCGATATAAACGGGACTTTAAAATGAAAAATATGCAACTAAGGCTCATAAAAAGCTCGATCACCGGCTCGAAGGTGCAAAAAGGTATGGCCTTTATCACCATACTTTTGGCGACGGTTTTGATCGCTTGTATGCTAAATATCACGCTAAAAATCGGCGATCAGATCGCTAGCGAGCTGCGCGGCTACGGCTCAAACATCGTCGTCTTGCCAAAAGGCGAAGCGCTAGCCATCGAGATCGAGGGCAAAAATTTCACTCCGCTAAAATCGCAAAACTACCTAAATGAAGAGGATTTGCATAAGGTAAAGGAAATTTTTTGGCGAAATAACATCGTGGCGTTTGCGCCGTTTTTAAACGGCGAGGTAAAAGACGCTAGCGGCGAAAAATACCAAATCACTGGCACTTGGTTTGATAAATTTGCAAACGTGGCCGACGAGCCCGAGTTTAAAACGGGCGTGAAAACGCTATTTGGCTTTTGGGCGGTCGATGGCAAATGGATAGAAGATGACGATATGCAAAACGTACTCGTAGGCGAAAATTTAGCCGCGAAGCGAAATTTGAGCGTCGGCGGCGAGCTAAATTTAAACGGTCGTAGCGTAAAAATCGCGGGCGTGCTAAAAGGAGCCAGCGAAGAAAGCTATAAAATCGTAACCTCGCTAAAGCTCGCCCAGGAGCTTTTAGGCAAGCCCGGGCAGTACTCAAAAGCCGAGGTTTCAGCGATGACGATCCCAGAAAACGATCTATCCGTCAAGGCCAGGCGAAATCTAGACAACCTAGATAGCGCCGAATACGATATGTGGTACTGCTCGGCCTACGTTAGCTCCATAGCCTATCAGATCGAGGAGAACTACGCGGGCGTAGCGGCCAAGGCGATGATGCAAGTAAGCGACGCCGAGAGTAACATCGTGAAAAAAATCCAAAGTCTGATGGGTATCGTTAGTGTTATCGCACTTGCGGTCTCCTCTATCGGCATTACATCGCTGATGACCAGCGAAATTTACAGGCGTAAAAAAGAGATCGGCCTGCTAAAAGCCATAGGCGCTAGCAACTTTGAAATTTACGCCCTTTTTGCGAGCGAAAGCCTAGTTGTGGCGTTTTTTGCGGGCATTTTGGGTGCGTTTTTGGGCTACGCGCTAAGCTATATAATCGCTTATAGTATCTTTGGCTACGGTATCGGCATCGCGTGGATCGTGCTTCCGCTTAGTATCGCTTTTGCGCTTCTTATCTCGATTGCGGGCTCGCTCGTGCCGATGAGAAGCGTCGTCAAACTCTTGCCTGCGGAGGTGCTATATGATCGCAAATAAGGGCTTTTTTTATAACGTTATCTTTAAAAGCCTGCGCTTTGGCGCGGCTAGAGTAGGCGTCATCATCGTCTCTATCCTACTTGGCGCGTGCGTGACGGCGGCCTTTGTAAACGTATATCTGGATATCGACTCAAAAGTAACAAAGGAGCTAAAAAGCTACGGCGCAAACGTAGTTTTTGCTCCCGCAGACCCCGTTAGCGACGCGGTAAACGAGGCCAAATTTAACGAAAAGATCGCCAAAATCCCGAGCGACAAGCTAATCGGGCAGAGCGGATATCTTTTCACGCAGGTAAATATCGGTCCTACGACCGCGATCGCTATGGGCGTCAAATTTAGCGATCTAACGCGGGTTAAGCCGTTTTTAGAGGTCAAAGAGGGGCAAGGCATAACGCTTGATTTTGACGAGAGAAACGCGCTAATCGGCACCGATCTGGCCAAACAAAGCGGCTTTAAGGTCGGCGACGTGATCGAAGTGAGGCAAATCGGCGCGAATTCGGGCGAAAAGGTAAAGATTCGCGGCATCGTGCAAGACGGCGATAAAGAGGACTCGCTGCTCATCATCTCGCTACCTCTAGCGCAAAAGATAGCAAACGAGCCAAATACGCTAAACTATGCAGAAGCCGTGGTAGCGGGTAAATTTGACTACATAAGCGAGCTTGGCAAAAGCCTTAGCGACGAGCAAATTTCGGTTAAGCCCGTAGCTAAAATTTCAAAATCAGAGGGTCTAATTTTAGACAAGATTAAGCTTTTGATGGCGCTTGTTAGCTTTGTTATCTTGCTCATCACTTCTATGTGCGTGAATACGACGCTAAGCGCTATTTTGTTCTCGCGCTCAAAGGAGATCGCGCTGCTTAGAGCGCTTGGAGCTAGCAAGAAAAACGTGTTAAATTTATTTGGCGTCGAGACCTTCGTCACCGCGTTTGCGGCGGCTTTGGCGGGCGCTATTTTAGGCTACGGCTTAGCGCAAATTTTAGGCTACGCGATTTTTGATTCGAGCATAGATTTTAGATTTATGAGTATACCGATAGCGATGGTTATCTCGCTCGTTTTTGCAGGCGTGGCCTCGATCTATCCGATCAAACGGGCGCTAGAAAATAAGATGGCCGATATTTTAAGAGGAGAATAATATGCAATACGCGATAAGATTAAACGGGATAGAAAAAAGATTCGGAGAAGTAAGAGCGCTGGAGGGCATTACCTTTGACGTAAACGCCGGCGAGTGGGTCAGCATAATGGGTCCAAGCGGTAGCGGCAAAAGTACGCTGGTAAATATACTCTCGCTGATGGACGAGCCAACCGCAGGCACGTACATGCTAGGCGGGGACGACGCTAGTAGGCTTAGCGACGAGGAGACGCTCAAATTTCGCCGCGAAAAGATCGGGCTGATATTTCAGCAGTTTCACCTCATCCCCTACCTAAACTGCGTCGAAAACGTGATGATAGCGCAGTACTATCACAGCAGCGTGGACGAAGAGGACGCTAAAAAGGCGCTCGAGCGAGTGGGGCTTGGACACAGGCTAGATCACCGTCCGAGTCAGCTTAGCGGCGGCGAGCAGCAGCGTCTGTGCATCGCGCGCGCCCTTATCAACGATCCTGATATCTTGATAGCCGACGAGCCGACGGGCAACCTAGACGAAGCAAACGAACGCGTAGTTTTAGAGCTATTTCAAAAGCTGCGAAGCGAGGGCAAAACCATCCTGCTCATCACTCACAACCCGGATCTTGGGCAGTTTGGCGATAAGATCGTCTATCTAAGGCACGGCAAGATGGAAAATATTCACCACGTGAGCGACGGCGAGCGCGCGGAGGCATGCGAGAGGCTAGCAAGTGAGCCAAAGGGTCAAACCGCCTTTGCGACGGTTTAAATTTGGGAGAATTATGATAAAAAAATATATATTATTAGTCTTTGCGGCGGCGATGATAGCGGGCTGCGGAAATAGCGGCTTTGACAAACACCACATCAGCCTAAATTCGCCAAAGGGCGTCGATACGCACTATTTTCCCGAGGGCAGACGGCTAAAGATCGACGGCAAGCCCTATATGCTCTTTTTCTTCGGCACCTCCTGCGGCGCCTGCGTAGCGCAAGCTCCGATCGTAAATGAAATTTACTCCGAGCTTAAGGATAAATTCGGCGTTTACGGGATATTTGGACCCAGCCTTGGCTTTGATAAAGATATCGACATGGTGAAGCACCACGGCATCGCCTACGACGTCATTAGCGATAAAATTTCGGTCGATTATTTCAGCAAGGCCGTCGGCGGTGTGATGGGCGTGCCTGCGATCTTCGTCTTTGACGGCGAGGGTAATCTCAAAAAGCGCTTCATCGGACTCACTCCAAAAGCCACTCTTGAAAACGAGATCAAGCTGGTATTATAAATTTACTCAAACGTAAAGATTTAGTAGTAAAATACGCTTAAATTTGATCCTAAATTTGACCCGTCCGCGTTAAATTTGCGGCGGTCAAATTTGAATAAGGAGACGCGAAATGAAACTAAAAATTTTCTCTATTTTGCTATTTGCGATTTTTTTCGTAGGTTGCGGCGAGCCCCGCACGCCCGAGCTTTACGCTAGAAGCACGATGCCTATTTTTATAACAAACGGCGACGTAAAAAAAGCCTCGCGCAGCGTCTACGTTTACTTTAAAAACTCCTCGGGCTACGCAAATACGCTAGAAAACACCGTGCGAAACAAGCTACTGCAAAACGGCTTTACCCAAAGCATGGATCAAAAGAGCGCCGATATCGTGATAATGGGCGATTTTGCGAGCTTGCAGCGCTTTGAGCGACGCGAACGCCCGCGCGCGTATATGAGCATGGGTTATGGTTTCGGTGGCTACGGGCGCACGCGAAGCATGGGCTTTGGCATGCTTTTTGGCGACCCGTTTGACGATGATTTTTACGACAGGACGGATTATTATCTGTATAGAGCCTTTATCAGCGTGATGATCCGCGCAAACGGCAGCGAACAAAGAACCAATCTCGAGATCGAAAGCGGGCAGAATCTTTATTCGCCAAGCTACATAATCCCATACATAGAAGAGAAGGCGGCGACGCAGATACTTAGTTTCTTTTATCCTTAAACGGCTTGATTTTTCTTGAAGCGGCTCATCTCTTGTGCGCCTTTAAATGAGCTAGAAATTTCCTCCCCCGATGAACTACGTGTTCTATCTTCGGTCGGAAATTTCGTCGCAACATTTAAATTCATCGCAAGATAC
>CAUQMN010000045.1:0-7905 GCA_963518765.1 uncultured Campylobacter sp. | reverse complement strand
GCTTTGACGGTTCTTTTTACTGGGTATTTGCCAACGTAACCGCATCCTTGGATCAAAACGGAGAAATTATCGGTTATTATTCTGTTCGCCGTAAGCCGAATCCAAAAGCGCTAGATGTTATTATACCGCTCTACAAGCAACTTTTAGAAGCCGAAAAAAACGGCGGAATGGACGCTTCATCAAAACTTCTTGATAGTATATTACAAGAAAAAAATAAAAGCTACGATGAGCTAATGAATAACTTGCAAAGACTATAAAACCAAGGGAAAAAATGTTTTTTAAGAAAGAAAAAGTAAATTACGATGAAATTTTAAACGTAGTCGAGCAGGCTAGAAACGGCTTTTTAGAACCTAGAATTTTACAAATCGATCCAAATTCGCAGATCGGTAAAATCGCCCTTGGAATAAACGATTTACTTGATCAAATCGAAGCTTTACAACGAGAAATGGGAACTTGCGTAAAATCCGCAGAAAACGGAATAACATATAGGAATATCTTTACGGAAGGTTTTCGCGGTCTTTTTAAAAGTAACGCCGTTTCGATGAGCGAGGGCGTAGAGGGTATAAAAGCCGGGCAAAAAGGCAAGGTAAGAGGTCTGCTTTCGGAGAAATTTAGCGAATTAGGAAACGGTAACGACGGTATTTTGGAAGTACAAAACGACCTAAATCAAAGCATTAAAAATCTAACTCAAATAGCGACTATGGCGCAAGATACTTCGTCTAAGGCAAACGAAAGTATGTCCGCGGTAAGCGAGCTAAGCGTTAATATGGGCGACCTTGAACTCCTGATAACCCAGTCTACGGAAGCTATTAGAAATTTAACGCATAGAACCGAGGAGATTTCTTCGGTTGTAAATTTAATCAAAGATATCGCCGAGCAGACGAATTTACTCGCTCTTAACGCCGCTATAGAAGCCGCTAGAGCCGGCGAACACGGTAGAGGTTTTGCCGTCGTTGCCGACGAGGTACGCAAACTAGCCGAAAATACGCAAAAAGCCACTAGCGAGATAGGCATAAACATCCAAACGCTTCAGCAACAAACAAACGATTTAAACGAAAATTCCAATAAAATCACGCAAATAGCGCAAGTAGCCAATGTAAGCGTAGCTAAATTTAAAGATGCCGTAAACGTCTTTAGCCAAGGCGCGACGCAGAGCGCAAAAATTTCAAAATACGTCGAAAATAAAACCATCGGCATCATCGGCAAGATCAACCGCGTAACGTATTTGCAAACGGCTTACTCTAACGTTATAAACGAAAGAGGATATGATGAAAATATGGAGCGACAGGTTCAAAATTTAAGCGCATGGTATGAGAGCGCCGCGCCGTATTTCGCAAACTCAAAAAGCTTTGAAAAAGCTAGCGTACCGGCAACACAAATCAGCGACCTAGTAATGGCAAATCTAGAAGAGTCAAAGAACGGATACGACATAAAAGATATCCAAAAATTCGTCGATAGATTTACTAAAGTCAAACAAGCAAGCGGCGAGATATTTAAAATCATAGACTTGGCCATAGAAGAAAGCGCCAAATAAAAAACCTTGGAATTTAAGTCATTTGGCTTAAATTCCAAGCCTATATATATAGCAAATATCGCCGTGCATCAAATTTACGCTAAATAAGCTTAAGCGGATTCTTAGCCGCTACTTCATCTTGCTACTTGTAACTCTTACAGATTTTAAAATAACGCAGTGCAGCCATTTTATCAAAACTTCGTCGCGAGCGCTTTGCTTATTTCGTATCTTTGGCGTTGCCATATACTAAAACCAAGCCTCTCTACATCCACAGCTAAGCCGCATAAAACAAAATACGTTCTTTAGATGAAGCGTGAAATTTACTTTTGCTTAGCGTTATCATTGTTATATGCTTGAGAAATTTCTTTTAAATTTAGTTAATCTACATTTACTGCTTGCAGCGATAAGGCGAGTCGAGGCTCTCGCGCTAGCTTTACTTTTTTTGCCGCTAATAGACGGCGCTATATCTAGAAACTCTCATAATATAAACAATTAACTCGCTAGCATAGCAGGAATATAAACTCTTTGCCGTCATGCTTTAGCATATCTACTTCGCTATGTTTGCGCTCTTTAAAAATATAATTAAGTTAAAAACTTTTAAAAAATATCACCGTTCTCTCCAAAATTTAAAGCGCAAGGTTTACCGATCTAACCAAAAATCAAATGCAAAGTCGCAAATTTTAAATACAAAACTCAAAAACGGCTGGAAATTTTACCAACTTTAATTTTAACCGGATTTAGACCCAAAACCCGCTAACCTCGGCTGATTCAAAGGCGGCACGCATTAAATATACCGATCAAAATATAAAGATAAAAACTAATTTTCGTTCAACGAGACTTGAAGCTAAAGTCGGTCAAATAGTCCCGCAAGCAAAGTTTTAGCTTATCTTATACCTAAAATTTGAAAGCTTTTTATAAAAATTAGCATAGGCGCAGCCGCTAAATTTAACAAACGCAAGCAAAAAGCCCAAGTGTAGTTAGCCGCTAAATTTGCCGAAATCGCGCTAAATCGCTAGCAACATCATATCAAAACTACCTGCTTAAAATCCAGAAATACAAATTTACAAAAAGGCAAAAAACCCGTAATTTGCTAAATTTACCTTAGAAACGGCGTACAAAATGCGCAACTAAAAACCGTAAGTCATGAAATATAGTAAGTTTGCGCCCGCCGTTTAAGTATTTTAATTTTTGACAAAATTAACAAAAAGCAAAGGCAAGCGACGCTCGCCTGCCATCGCTTTAAATTTAACCAAATTTCAAAGCAAACTCGGTCAAATTTAACTACAAAATTTAGCCTAACAGCCTCTTTGCGCACTCGCTTATGCTCTTGCCGTCGCTTCTAGCGCCGATTTTTTCTTTGGCCGCTTTCATCACCGCGCCGATATTTGCGTCCTCGCCTAGTCCCGCGATGATCTCTTTTATCTGGGCTTCTAGCTCGTCCGCGCTTAGTTGCTTCGGTAGATAGCCGTTTATGATGTCGATCTCTTTTTGCTCATTTTGCGCCAGATCGTCCCTGCCGCCGTTTTTATACTGCTCGATAGAGTCCATGCGGCGTTTGATCTGGGTTTGTAGGATCGGTAGCACCTTTTCGTCCGTCATTTCGGCGCGCTCATCGACTTCGACTTGTTTGATGACCGAGTTTATGAGCCTTAGCGTGTCGCGGCGAAAGTTGTCTTTTTCTTTCATCGCAGTCTTGATATCGTCTAAAATTTTCTCTCTGATAGTCACTTCTTCTCCTTTAAATTTAAGTGGGCAAATTATAACGAAGCTAAAATTTAAAGCTAATAAAACCGCCTAAATTTGGCTTGCTTAAGAAAAATGTAGCTATAATTAACCATTCATTTTTAAAAGGACTTGCTTGAGAAGCGACAATCTTTTTGCCTTTGTGATCTTCGCCATTACCGCGTTTGGATTTTTCGTTTGGGGCTATCAGTACATCCCGACTCATCACTTTTTGCTTTTCAGTATCGCTAGTATTTTCGGTATCTTTATGGCGTTTAACATCGGCGGCAACGACGTTGCAAACTCCTTTGGCACGAGCGTAGGCGCCAAGACCGTCACGATAAAGCAAGCCCTAGTTATCGCCGCTATTTTCGAGCTTAGCGGCGCGATATTTGCCGGCGGCGAGGTGACTAAAACCATCCGCGAAGGCATCGTAAGCTTCCCTCAGGAGGGCACGGAGCCTATGCTTTTCGTGCTCATTATGATGTCGGCGCTTTTAAGCTCGGGCATTTGGCTTTTTATCGCATCTAAAAAGGGTCTGCCTATCTCCACGACGCACTCGATCGTTGGCGGTATCGTTGGCGCCGGGCTTACGATGGGCTTTACGACGATGAGCGGAGATAAAGCGCTAGCTATGGTTTCTTGGGGTGAGATAGGCAGGATCGCCGTTAGCTGGGTTATCTCGCCGCTGCTAGGAGGCATCCTTTCTTATTTTATCTACGGCTACATAAAATCTAAAATTTTGATCCCGACTCGTAAATTTACCCTAGAGCTAAAGGTACTAAAACGCGAACGTAAAGCCTATAAAGAGCGCTATCTACAAGAGCTAAAAACAAAACCCGAAAGCGAGCAGATAAGGATACTAAGCAAGATCGCGGTCCTTGACGAGGACGACGTAGAAAGCGGCGAACGCAGCGAATACAAGCTCGCTATAAAAGCCATGAAAGAGCGAGAAAAAGAGATCGATACGTCAAAGGCCATGCGTAAACACATCCCGATGGTGGCTGGCATCGGCGCGATCATCATCTCGTCGATGATGCTTTTTAAAGGGCTTGAGCATCTAAATTTAGACCTAGGTTTTATCGGTACGATCTGGATCATCTGCGTCATCGGTATCGTCACCTATCTCGCCACGCTTGCGATGATAAACGTGATGAAAAAAGACAACGCCGAAAAGAGTACGAACCGCATTTTCTCGTGGTTTCAGATATTTACGGCCTCCTCGTTTGCCTTCTCTCACGGCGCCAACGATATAGCAAACGCCGTGGGACCGTTTGCCGCGATCCTAGACGTGCTAAAAACAGGCTCGATAAACGCTACCGCACCGGTGCCGGGCATCGCGATGGTAACTTTTGGCATCTCGCTCGTGGTCGGGCTTTGGTTTTTAGGCAAAGAGGTTATCGCTACCATCGGTAGCAAGCTAGCAGAGATCCTGCCTACGACGGGCTTTAGCGCCGAGCTAGCAGCCAGTACCGTCATCCTGCTAGCCACAAAGCTCGGCATCCCGGTCTCCTCGACGCACATCCTTATCGGCGCGGTGCTTGGCATCGGCATCCTAAACCGCGACGCCAACTGGAAAATGGTCAAACCTATCGTGCTTGCGTGGGTTATTACCCTACCGATCGCAGGCGGCTCGGCGGCGCTCATTTATATGCTGTTAAAAACGGTGCTAGGATTATAAATTTGACCCGTAGTTTGGGCGCGGGTTTGTAGTTTGCTTACGTAAATTTTAATCCAAAGCTCGTAAAATCGGTGACGATTTTATAAATTTAGGCTAAATTTAGCACGCTCTTTGCCATGCAAATTTGCGTTTAAAATTTATCGCTTGCGTTCGGCATTTGCGCTCGGTCGGTAATTTTTAAAAAAGGAGAAATATGAGTAAAATTTTATCCGCCGCACTTGCGGCCTCGCTTGCTTTTACGCTCATAAACGCGCAAGGATACGCAGCAATAAAACAAGCAGATCCCGCGATATCCACGAAAACGCCGATGCCTAGAGCAGATGCGTTAAATTTTATGCCGAGCAAAAATGCTAAATTCGTATCGCAAACGGCCGACGATGCGCCCCAAAAAGTAAATTCCGTCGATATCTACGTCTCAAATCTCTACTCGGCAAGCGGCGGCGTGCCTAATTACGTACGCGTTTACGATGCGATAGACGGCCTACTCATGGCAAATAACGTAGAAAGTCTGCAAAAGGCGATAAAAATCATCGAGGACGCGCCGGGGTTAGTCGCGCCTAGCACGTTAATGACGGTTGCCGCGCGCGCCTTTGATCTGGGACTAAAGGACGAGGCGGCGTTTTGGTTTTATGCCGGCAAAAACAGATTCATCGTTTTTACCGAGGTCTTAGACGTAAAAGACCCGGTATTTGCCTCCACTATGGACGTAAATTTAGCCTTCGTTAAGCTTGTAGGCGACGTGATAAATCCCTACGCCTTTTGCGATCTAAAAAAGCAACGAGATGCCGTTTCGCGGGCAAACGAATGGACGAAAGCCCACCCTTACGAGGCGGTGTTTTTAGAGCGGTTTCCGTCTAAATTTAAAGATCGCAAAGCCGCGCTCAAAAATGCCGAAGGCTTATTAGAAAAAAGTCTGCAAAAACAAGACGAGTATTTTGCGGATCCTAAAAATAAAGAAGAATTTTTTAAAAAACGCAAGCAAAATCGCGCCGACGAGAGATTTTGCGACTAAATTTCGCGGCTAATCGTAAACTAAATTTAAACAAGTCGGCTAAATTTACAGATAAATTTTGCACCATAGGCAAAGCGGGTAAGCAAGCCAAAATTTAGCCTAAATTTGAGGTTAATCTAGCAAGCGCGTAAAAATCATGCTAAATCAGCTAGAATGCAAAGCGGCAAAAATCTAACGCCTAAATTTAGACGAAGCGGTTTTGTAAATTTAACTTCAAATTTCGGCTAAAATTATATCAATCGCCGCAGATAAAGCGATAAGAGCTCAAAAATGCGGCGCTAAATTTAAGCTAAAAAGCTGAAAAACAAACGAAAGGAGCAGACGATGGATACAAACGAAAAATCCAAAAACGGCTTTAGCATTCGCGACTCGTTTTTTAAACCAAGACGCGACGATTTGCATTTCCTTCGCACCCCCCCCCATAGCCTTGGATGCATGGGCGGACAAAAATAGGCGAATTTACGCGAGGGTTTTGCGGTAAATTTAAATAAATACAAACTAAAGTTAAAGGAAAAATATGGGACTATTTAAAAAGATATTTGGCGGCGAGACGGACGCGAAAAACGGCAAAGGCGCAAACAAAGAAGAAAACGAGCCGGTGTTTTATGCAGACGGCGAAGATGCGGCGATGCTAGAGGCTTTTAGGCAGGCTAGAGAGAGCTTTGGGTACTTTTGGCGCGAGCTATACTGGGAAAATCACCGCATTATCCCGGCGCTTGACTTCGCTTGCGTCAAGGTCGCCTTCTCGCAAGATATCGGCGGCCATACGGAGGTCGAGCACATGTGGATAAACGACGTGTATTTTGATGGCGAGCGCATTTACGGCGTGCTGGCCAACGACCCAGGCATACTAACTAGCGTCGCGAGCGGCGACGAGGTCGCTGTACCGCTAGAGCAAATCAGCGACTGGATGTTTGCTGTAGGCGGTATAGCATACGGCGGCTTTAGCGTGCAAGCCATGCGTAAAGCTATGAGTCAGGACGAACGCGCCGAACACGACGAGGTATGGGGGCTGGACTTCGGCGATCCGGACGTAGTTTTACTAGCCTACGAGCAGGAAAAACATCCGCAAAATCTCATCGAGCATCCGATGAGCGTAAATATGAAAGAAAAGTTGCAAAAGTTTTTAAGCCAAAATCCAAAAGAGATAACGCAGACCGACGATGAGGGCTATACAATACTCCACCGCGAGGCAATAGCCGGCAACCGTACGGCGGTCGAGATTTTGCTCGCTAAGGGCGCTGATAAAAACGCTAAAAATATCCACGGCAAAACCGCGCTAGACTACGCTAGGGCGCTTGGCTGGGCTCACGTAGTACAGGCGCTTAGCCAGTAGTTTATACTCGCAAGAAAGCTTAAATTTACAAACTAAATTTAAGACTCGCAAGAAAGTTTAAATTTGCGAACTAAATTTAAGCTCGTCCAAAAAAGACGGCGAGCAAAGGCTACTGCTTTGCCGCCTATAATTTTTCTTATGAAAAGACGGCTTTTTAGATAAGCCGCAGAGAGTCGTCGTCTGCAAACGACTCATTAGCGACGTTGTAGATATCGCTTGTTATAAAGCGTCTGCTGCGAGCTTGTCCTCTTTAAAATTTATTCTATGGCTCTTTAGCTCATTGCCCTGCGGCTTTTCGTCAAATTTTCTATCTTTCTAGACCTACCGGCTTTGATTTATGCTACGTAAGGGGCTAAATTTAGCCACCCGCCTTTTTTACGCACTCCATCCGCTCATCACTAGATTCATTATATTTGCATCATTTCTCATAGTATCGTGACTGATGCCGGTTATGCCGTTATCTTTAGCATAGGCATTTATATCTTGGATGATTTTGTTGATTTGGTCGTTAGTGATGATGTTTCCATCCTCTAGCACGATCTTTTCGATCTGGCGCGAGGCATCTATTGCATAGCTGTTTATCGTGATAAAGTCATTTTCGCCGTATCTGATAGATAAATCATTATCGCTAAGCATAAATG
>CAUQMN010000044.1:0-7908 GCA_963518765.1 uncultured Campylobacter sp. | reverse complement strand
GATGATCGTGTGCGGCGCAAGCGCATACACTCGCGAGATCGAATTTAAGAAATTCCGCGAGATCGCCGACGCGGTAGGCGCTATACTCTTTGCAGACGTGGCGCACATCGCCGGTCTAGTCGTAGCCGGCGAGCATCAGAGTCCGTTTCCGCACTGCGACGTGGTGAGCTCGACTACTCATAAGACCCTTCGCGGACCTCGCGGCGGTATCATCATGACAAATAACGAAGAGTACGCCAAAAAGATAAACGCGTCCATCTTCCCGGGCATCCAGGGTGGACCGCTAGTTCACGTCATTGCGGCAAAGGCGGTAGGCTTTAAACACAACCTAAGTCCGGAGTGGAAAATTTATGCTAAGCAAGTTAAGGCAAACATCAAAAAACTAGCCGAAATTTTAGTAAAACGCGGCTTTGATCTAGTTAGTGGCGGTACCGATAACCACCTGGTTTTAATGAGCTTTTTAAACCGCGAATTTAGCGGTAAAGACGCTGACATCGCGCTAGGAAACGCAGGTATAACGGTAAATAAAAATACGGTCCCGGGCGAAACAAGAAGCCCGTTTATCACGAGCGGTATCCGCATCGGAAGTCCGGCGCTTACGGCTCGCGGTATGAAAGAAGCAGAATTTGAGATCATCGCAAACAAAATCGCCGATGTGCTAAGCGATATCGGTAACGCCGAGCTTCAAAGCGAGGTAAAAGCCGAGCTAAAAGAGCTTGCGAGCAAATTTATTATCTATGATAAGGCGACTTATTGATGCAAAGCATTGACACCGCGCTAATCAAAATGAACACGAGCCACTACTGGATCAAACGCGATAATATCGTAAGTAAGATCGAGTACAAGGGGCGTACGTTTTTTAACAAATTTGAGCTCATAAACGAGCCTCTAAGCTATCAGGTGATAAAAGATCACGACGAGGGCAAGATCACCGTCGCGCACTCGCTGATACTGCCTGGCGATAAGGTCGAAAATATCGTATTTGACTACAACGGCAGGATGCCAGAGCGCTTTTGGCACCGAGCTCAGCTTTTGCTCCGCGAGGAGGGGTTTATAAATTTTACCGCTTACGAGAGCAAGACACCGGGGCACTTGCACCTCTACGTGCATAAAGGCCACACGACGCTAAACGAGGGCTACCAGATCGCAAATAAGCTATCTATGCTGCTTAGTTCGCGTTTGGTTAAAGAGTGGAGAGTGTTTCCGACGATGGAGCTACCGAAAGAATTTAACATCTTGACGTTGCCGTATAAAGTTTATCAAAAAGAGCGCGGCGCAAGCTGGTCAAAACATATGTAAGGAGAAAAAATGGAGTATAACGAGCTAAGAGACATCATGCTTGATAACAACGAAGACAAAAAAAGCAAAAGCGTCAAAAGGATACTCGTCCTAGTTGCCGTCTTCGTTATTATATTTTTGGCGGTTTTGATCGCGATGAAATTTTTAAATTCATCCGAAACCAATGCCCAGATAGCCCAGCCCGACTCTAGGATGACTCTACCGCCAGAACCCGATAATACTAGAAGTATCCCGCAGCAAGTAAACGTGCCTACGCCGGAGCAAGTAGCTCAAGCTCAGCCGCAACCGCAGCCCGAGCCGACCCAGCCTTTAGTCCAGGAGCCGCAGCAAAATAACTTTGAGCAAGTGCCTATCGTGCCTGAAAATAAAGGTCAAGATAGCTTTGAAGATATGGTAAAGTCGCTCAAAGAAAAAGAGGATAAAAAGCAGCAAGAGGCACAAGCCGGCGATCCCGCTACGCCTCCGACGGAGCCTGCGACCATACAAGGCGCGCTAAAGCAAAACGATGCTCCTAGTCCTCAGCCTAGCGAACCTAAAGCCGAGTCTAAACAGCACGCAAACGTCGTAAAAACAAAAGAGCAGAAGCAAAAAGAAGTGAAAAACGAAAAAGTAGCCAAACAACCAAAAGCAACCGATGCGCATAAAGAAAAAGTCGCGAAGCAAAAGCCGACTAAGCAAACTCCGGCCTCCGGCGGTGACGAGGCTCACAGCGGTAGCTATATACAGGTTTTTGCGGTAAAGCACTTTAACGAAAAAGCGCCCGAGCTTGGCAAGCTAAAAGCCGCAGGCTACGCATACAAGCTATACAGGACGAACGTAAACGGCGATGAGATCATTAAAGTACTCGTCGGCCCTTATAGCGGAGCCCAGCTAAAAAGCGAGTTAGCCAAGATCAAGCAAAACGCCGCTCCAAACGCATTTATCGTAAATATAAAATGAAAATTTTCGCCGTTTTCGGCAACCCCGTCTCTCACTCCATCTCGCCCAGACTGCATAATGCGGCTCTGGGCGAGCTTGGCCTATCTCGCGAAGCCCTCTATACTCGCTACGAGCTAATGGACGGCTCGCAACTCATATCTAAATTTAAAGAACTAAAACTAAGCGGCGCAAACGTTACCGTCCCGCACAAAGAGGCCGCGCTCGCGCAGTGCGACGTAGCGGATGAAACGGCTATAAAAATCGGCTCGGTAAACACTCTGGTCTCTCGCGGCGGCAAAATTTACGGCCACAACACCGACGCACCCGGATTTTTGGGGGCGATAGAGAGTTTTGGGCAGATAAATTCAGCTCTCGTTTTGGGCGCTGGCGGGACGGCTAAAGCAGTCGCCTATGCGCTAAAGAGCTGCGGCGTGCGAGTTTGCGTGCTAAATAGAAGCGAGGGGAGACTAGCAAATTTAGCCGATTTTGAAAAATTTAGCTGGGCGAATTTCGCCGAATTTAAAGGCGGTAAATTTGATCTGGTCGTAAATACGACTTCAGCGGGGCTAAAAGATGAAAATTTACCCGCGCCCGCCGAGCTTTTGCATCCTATTTTTAATGAGGCTAAATTTGCCTTTGACGTGATTTACGGTAAAAAAACGCCATTTTTAAATTTAGCCACCGCTAGCGGACTTAGGCATAAAGACGGCTTAGAGATGCTACTTTTTCAGGCTGCTTTGGCGCTAAATTTGTTTTTTGACGACTCGCTTGACGAGGTCAAAATCGAAGCCTCGATGCAAAAGGCGTTGAGGCTAGGGTAAATTTTGCGTTAATTTTTATAAATTTTTTGTTGTCTTGCGCATTTCGGTGGTCAAATTTGCTCAAATTTAAAACCGCTTTGCGATAAATTTGTGTAAAGTTGCGTCCAGCTTGCAAATACGCCGCTGCGTGGATAAGTCAAAGTAGCCGTTTTTTGCAGAAAAATTTAAAACATCGTAAAATATAGCATCAAATTTGGCGATAAATTTAGTATTTTTGCGATGTGAGCCCAGGAGATAAATTGGAAAGTGGAAGACAATCAGACGCAAAATTTAAACTACAATCCTCAAAGCTCAAATTTGACGAATCCAGGTTCAAATAAATTTGCAAGAGACTACGACAAAGAGCCGATAATAGTAAAAAACTACGAGGATTTCTTTGTTGAAACGCTATTTTTTATGCCGCTGACATTTAGCATTATCGTAACTATTTTTGTTATGGGGTGGGTTGAAGATAAAAGCATAGACAACATCTTGTCGTTTGTTATAGCGTTAGCCTGCATAGCGTGCTGGATGATTATCAACTACTTCTTTTATGTGACAAAGAAAAAAGATACCGTTTACTTTATGAACGACTCGGTTAAATTTTATGAAAGCGGTATTTTAAAGCATACTTCATCGCTTAATAATTTAGACGATTTGATTTGTAAGCCGCTGGATGCCAGTATGCCAAACAAGGGAGTACGCGATATCGCCTTGTATATAATAGTATTATGCGGCTTTTTTGGTATGTTCGGTAGCTTGCTGTTTGTCGTTTTATTTGTGATTTTTGTTTATCTTGGAAATATAATCATAAAAATATTTTCCCAGCTGGCAACGCAAGGAAATTTAAGCGGTTTTACGCCGTTTCCAGCTATCATCATAGACGAGCCGCATTATCCAAACGTCAAATTCGTTACGTATTATCACGCGCTTTGTAAAAAATATTTTATAATTTTTATTTTCGATAAAGACAAATATGTAGAGATCAAAACCTACTTTTTGGATAGAAAAAATATAAATATCGACGAGGTTAAAAAATATTATTTGCCTTAAATGAGAAGTCTGCAAAATTTAGCTTAAACAAGCGTTGGCTGCTTATCTTGAAAAATCAAATTTTATGAACAACTTTAACTCGCTGCGGCGTAAATTTTGCTAGGTTTCGCTCGGTAAATTTGAGTCAAATTTACTCGGATCAAATAAATTTAGTCTTTCGCGCCGCTTACTCTTAAAATCGCGCAAGGCAAATTTAAATCAAAGATCTGCCGACCCAGCTAGATGCGCTCAAATTCGTTTAAATTTATTCGCCTCTTGGCTTGGGTAGATCAAATTTGAAACCAAATTCGGCTCGGGTTGCTTTGGGCGGATTAAAACCCGGAGCTCGGGCCGAGCATGCCTCGCTCGAATTTAGCTCAAATTTACCTGCCGCCTAAGCTTTTGCGGGCTAAATTTAGCTCAAATTTAACCCGCATAGATTTGCTATTTTACGTCTTTTTGCTTTTGCGCCAGCTCGATGTAGTAGTCGATTTGCTCGCGTTTTAGGATGCGGATGAAGTTCGTGCTGCCCGCGACTCCCGCAGGATAGCCGGCTGTCATGATATAGGACTTGTCGCGACTAACAAATCCTAGCTCGGAGGCTTTTTTGATGGTGTTTGCCACGAGTAGATTAAGGTCGTCTCTACCCAGCACGAAAGCCGGCGTCACGCCCCATGCCAGCGTGAGCTGATGGGCGGTCTTCTCGTCGTGCGTGATAGCGATGATGTCTTTATTTGCCCGGTATCTGGCCATCTTTAGAGCCGATTTGCCGGAGCTTGTTATCGAGATGATGCTTTCTACGTCCAGCTGTACGGCCAGCCTAGCCGAGCTAGCCGCGACCACGTCTATGTCGTCGTAGCGCTCGAATTTATCGAATTTATTAAACGGATAAATCTGCTGCGTTTGGACGATGGTGTTTCGCATCGCCTGCACGACGGCGACCGGGTTTTTGCCGATGGCGCTCTCTTCGCTTAGCATCACGGCGTCCGTGCCGTCTAGCACGGCATTTGCTACGTCGCTGATTTCCGCTCTAGTCGCCGTTTCGTGTTCGGCCATGCTTAGCATCATTTGCGTGGCGGTGATGACCGGTTTTGAGGCTTCGTTGGCCTTTTTGATGATGAGTTTTTGGATGGTTGGAACCTTATAGTATGGCACCTCGATACCCAGATCTCCGCGCGCGACCATCACGCCGTCGCTAGCCTCTATGATCTCGTCTATGTTTTCTACGGCGTCGAATTTTTCTATTTTTGCGTAAATTTTAGCCCGCGAACCGAAATTTTCTAAAATCTCGCGCGCTTTTACGATATCGTTTGCGTTTTGCACGAAAGAAATAGCGACGAAATCTACGCCGTTAGCCGCGCCAAATCTCATATCCTCGCGGTCTTTTGGCGTGATGACGTCGATGTTGATTTTGGTGTTAGGGAAATTTACGCCTTTATTAGAGTTTAGTATCCCGTCATTTTCGATGCGCGCTAGCACCGCTTCGTCTTTTTTGCGGCTGCCAGCGCGCTCTACTTTGGCCCTGATGGAGCCGTCGTAGAGGTAGATGTATTCGCCCTCTTTTAAAAGCGGTAAAATTTGAGGCTGATTTATGCTTAGTTTGTAGCTGTTTTCGCCAGTTTTTTCGCCTAAGATTTCATCTTTATACACTTCAAGCGCGTCGCCGGCTTTTAACTCAAAGGGCTCTTTTAGCTTGCCGACCCTTATTTTTGGGCCGCAGATATCTTGAAATATACCGATCGGGCGCCCGATTTTGTCTTCGACGCGCCTGATTTTTTCGATCGTTTCTTTATGATACTCGTGCGAACCGTGGCTGAAATTTAGCCTAAACGCGTTTACGCCGGCAAGCGCTAGCTGCTCGATGATCTCTTCGCTTTGGCTTGATGGGCCGATAGTGGCTAGGATTTTAGTTTTTTTCGTCAAATTCGATCCTTTTTGTTAAAGTGCTTCATTTTACATCAAATTTGAAAATAAATTTACGTTTTTTCGGGCAAAGAAGAAAATTTAATATTTTTAAAGCGGCTTTAAATTTGCTTAAGTATAATCGCTAAAACTATTTTTAAGGAGCAAAAATGAAAAAGTTTTTAGCACTCTTGGCTGTTTTTGGCCTAGCGCTTGGCGCAAATGCCGCGGACAAGACCTACAAGCTAAAGCTAGCTAGCACTTGGGAGGGCACTACGCCTGTTTTGGGCGATGCGGCAAAAGAATTTAAGCGCGTCGTCGAGACGCTAAGCGACGGTAGGCTAGAGGTTAGGATAGACTATCCCTCTAAGCACAAATCTCCGTTTGGTATCCTAGATTTTGTAAAAGGCGGCCAGTACGACATCGGCTACACGGCGTCTTACTACTACAAGGGCAAGGACGCAAACACTATGTTTTTTACCGCTGTGCCTTTTGGTATGACCGCGACTGAGCTACGCGCATGGTATGAGTTTGGCGGCGGCAAGCAGCTAGAGGAAAAGGTATTCGACAAATACAACATCAAAGTTTTCCTTGCGGGAGACACCGGCACGCAAATGGGTGGTTGGTTTAAAAAAGAGATCAAAAGCGTAGATGATCTAAAAGGCCTAAAGATCAGGATCCCAGGCTTTGGCGGCGAGGTTATGGCGCGCGTGGGGGCGACGATAAACACTATCCCGACCGGCGAGCTATACATGGCGCTAGAGATGGGTACGATTGACTCGGTCGAGTGGGTTAGCCCTGCGTTTGATATGGGTCTTGGCTTTCACAAGATTGCTAAATATTACTACACGGGCTGGCAAGAGCCGAGCGGTCAGACTCAGTTTTTTGTAAATAAAAAGACCTACGAGAAGCTACCTGCCGACCTTCAGGCCGTGATCGAGGCTGCGGCTAACGAGGTAGCTAGCATGCTAAATAGCCGCTCGTTCTTTGATAACGCCGAGTACTGGGCGAAGATGAAAGCCGAGTATCCCGATATCGAGGTTCGCTCGTTCCCGCAAGACGTCATGGACGCGCTTAGAAAAGCAAGCGACGAGATCCTAGACGAAGAAGCGGCCAAAGATCCGCTATTTAAGGAGATTTTGGACTCTCAAAGAGCGTTTTTGGCCAAGGCTCGCGAGTGGACGAAAATTTCCGAGTTCTCATATATCCAAAAAACCACAAAATAACCTCTCGTCGCCCCTTTTTAACGGGGCGGCTATCCTTTTTAATTTTGCGTCGTTTCATTTTTTAATCTTTTGCTATTTCGTATGCGCGCTTTTTGCGGTAGCGCCTAGTAGCGGGCATTTTGACGCGGCGTTTGGCTTAGATTTTAGCTAGCGGTTTTGCGGACGTTTGATTTGCTTTGCGTTTTTGCGCTAAATCGCGATAAATTTAGGGTTTTGCCGCGTATTTGATTAAACCTTGCGCCTTGTAAACGACTCGGTTTAGAGCGGGCATTAAATTTGATTTGCTAGATTTGGATTATTTTTACGGCGCTTTGGCTAGGATTTTTGGGCGTTGAGAGATTAAATTTTGATTGCCGCGCGGGTTTTGTTTTAGCCTCGCTCGGGTAAAGCAGCCGGCGAGTAAATTTAAGCCAAAGCCCCGCCTGGTACTTGCCGATTTAAACGACTCGCATTTATTTCGTTAGGCGTAGCCGCAGATTAGTAAATTTACGCTCGTTAAGCTGAAATTTAACTTCGCCGCCAAGTAAGGCTAAAACGCAAACAAGGCAAATCGCAGCTGGTTTATTTTTAGATTTGCTAGCGTTTATGCAGGTCGTTTGTCCGCAAAAATCCAAACTCGCAAGTTAAATTTACTCGCCATCCGCGGCGACTTTTTTATCCCAAAATCGGCTAAAGATCAAATTTAAACGGCAAACTCGGCGGGGCGAACTCAAATTTAGAAAACTTACGAC
>CAUQMN010000043.1:0-7922 GCA_963518765.1 uncultured Campylobacter sp. | reverse complement strand
AATTTACGTTTTGAAGTATCTTTTGCGAGCCGAAAGCCTTGGTGATGTCTTTTAAGATTATCAAATTTGTCCTTTTAGATGAGCTTTTTAAAGCCGTTGTCAAATTTCAGCGCGTCGTGGTGACACACGTCGATACAGCGCCCGCAAAGCGTGCAGTCGCCGCCCACGAGACGAAATTCTTTTTTATTTTCGTCGTCGCCCGTTTTAGCATTTTTCTTCGTGATTTCAAGTACGTGCGGCACGAGACAGGTATCGATGAAGACCAAACAGTGGTCGCAGCGATCTTTGTTCCAGCTAACTTTAACGGCGTTGGTGCGGGTTAGCAGCGAGTATGTCGCGCCGATGGGGCAGACGTAGCGGCACCAGCCTCTGCGGGAGTAGAAAATCTCGACTAAAAGCACGAAGAGGGCAAACCAAATCGCGTGAAAATAGCCGTAAATGACGAACCTAGACACGATGCCCGTCACGCTAAATATCTCAAACACGAGCTGCGAGCTGGCAAAACTCATCGCGATAAAAAGCGCGGTAAAGACATAGCGCCATTTGGGGTCGAACTCGCGGCGTTTGATTATCTTTTTGGCAGCTAAATTTTCGTGTATTTTCTCGCCGATCTCGCCTAGAAAAGTGTAGGGACACACCCAGCCGCAAAATGCCCGCCCGCCCACAAGCGCGTAAAAAAGCAAAATCGTAGCCGTGCCGATGATCAAATTTATCGGAAACTCGTGCGTCGCGGCAAATACCTGAAAACTCATAAAAGCGTCGGTCAAATGAAAGCCTAAAATCCTTGATCCGCTGATGTCGCCTTCTAAAATTTGAATATCCGCGCGGTAAGAAAGCACGAACAAAATATGCACTAGCGCGATAACGACGAGGCGGCGTCCTCGCCAGCTGAGGCTTTTTTTGCCCTCGCCGTTTTTTATCGTCAGCGTATCGAAAAAATCGACCTTTGAGACCGTGCAGCGCGTGCTATATTTATCCATCCGCTACTCTTTAAATTTTGAAATTTCATCCGCTAGCAAGCCTAAATCCTCGTCCGTTACGTTGTTTAAAAGCCCCTTCATTAGGCTGTTTGGTACTTTATTTTCTTTGTAGTCTTTTAGCCTAGCTAAAATTTCGTCCTTGCTTTTGCCTGAGATTTTAGGCGCCATCACGCCCTTGCCGTTTGCTCCGTGGCAAGGCGCGCAGGATGTAAGGTATCGTTTGCTAACGCCCTCGTTAGGCTGATTTACGACGCTATTTTGCAGCTGTTTTATCTTTTTTATTTCCTCGGCGTCTTGCAGATTTAGTTCCTCGTTTCGCTCTTGTTTAGGAGCGAAGTCTTGGGGTTTTATTTCGGGCCTGCTGGCGTCTTTTATGGGCGCTGAGGGCTGGCTAGTGAGCATAAAAATCATAAGAACCAAGACCAAAGCCCCAAAGATTATCGCTATTTTCTTTCCCATTTTAGCCTCCTATTTTTTTCTAAACTGCTCGTTAAATTCGCTGATTTCGTTTGCTAGAGCGCGGATTTGCGCCTCGTCTAGGGTTTGGACTAGATCTTTCATCAGCGGATTTGCCTTTTGCCTGCTCTTATACGCGGCGATCATGTCGTAAATTTGATCCGAGGTTTTGTTTAGCAGCGACGGGCCGATGATGCCGTTGGCGTAGTCGTCGTGGCAGGCGGAGCATTTTACGATAAAGTCCTTGCTAAGGCGCCCTTTTACGAGTTTTAAATTTATGCTTTGCAGCGGGTTTCGCACCATCGCTAGCGCGCCGACTGAGCGGCTAGTCTCGCTCTCTTCGTCATCTAGACCAAATTTGACTCTCTTTTTACCGTTTATATCGTAGCTCATAAACTGATCGTAGTCTTTTTGCGCGGTTGCGTTAGCGTCCGCTTTTTGCGTCTCTATCATGCCTGCGGCGGCGGGCGTTGCCTGCGTTTTTGCCGCTTGCGTCGCGCTTTTTTTATCATCCTTGCTCTCGCAGCCGGTTATCAGCGCGGCGGCGGCGAGAGCCGCGAGACAGCCTAAAATTTTATTTCTCATTTTTATCCTTTGTAAATTTCGTCATAGCTGCGGTTTGGCGCTATGTCGATGATTTGTACGGGGCAAACCTCGGCGCACGCTCCGCATCCGACGCAGCCTTGTTTAAATTCGGGCAAATTTCGCCCGTCGCTTTTAGCCATCGTTATGGCAGCGTCTCCGACCGGGCAGAGGCTAACGCACAGATCGCAGGGCTTATCCACGCTATTTTGGACGGCGTCTTTTACGGCTTGCTCGCGGTCATTGTAAATTTTACGTTCAAGCATTTTCGTAACGTCGCTTAAATTTACGTTTTCGTTTTTATAAGCAAGACAGGCTTCGCGTCCTCGCAGCACGCCCACGCCCATCTTTACGTCGCTAATCTGCGTCGTGGCGTGATCTAGCGCGCCGCTGGGACAGGCTAAAACGCAAGGAAAAAGGTCGCACAGATAGCAGCCTCGCTCGTGCGGGTTTATATAGGACGTGCCGTTTGAGTAACCCTGCGTTATATCTAGTAGCTCAATGCTGTGATACGGACAGACCTGCACGCACTGGCCGCATTTTATGCAGAGCGATTCGAAATTTTTAACCGCTCCGGGAGGCCGTAAAAAAAGCTCGTCCGCGCGCGTTTTGGGTAAAAAATATCCGATGCCGTAGCCTGCGGCCGCCGCGCCTACCGTTAGGGCGATAAAATTTCGTCTATTCATAGCGTTGCCTTTTGAGCGTTATTGGGGCGCATTTTAGGAGAGCCGTCCTCTAAAAGCTTAAGCGGCTCGGAAAAAGGCGCAAGCTTAGCTAGAAAATTTAGCCCGCTAATCACGGTCGAACCGTAGAAAAAGCGCAGAGTCGGATAGTACTGCCAAAGCTTATCGGCGTAAACGAAGTGCGAGTACGGCGTATCGCCGATGCCGTCGCGGTTTAGATCCAGGCCTTCGTATTCGTCGAAATAATTACCGCTCCACTCGTTTAGCTCGATCTTTGAGCCGGGCGTGTCGTTGATAGCCGTTTCCATGTTTCCGATAAAATCATTGCCCTTAAACACGCTTTTTTCCTGCGTCGCGTGCATTTGCAGCCCGATGACGTTGTATAAAATTTGATTATTTTCGAGGGTATTTACGGTGCCCGGATTTAACGGCGAGCGATCGGAGTAGATGCCGCGCGAGTTATACAAAAAGGTATTTTCTCTGATGTTAAATCCCGAGGTATCTTTTAGCGCGATGCCCACGCCAAAGGCTCCGTTTGAGTTGATTATCACGTTTCGGCGCACGAGGGAATTTGTAGAAAACATAAAATACATCCCCACGGCGCCTCCGCTAAATTCGTTATCCTCGATGAGGTTACCCGCAGAGTACATCGTATGCACGGCATAGCGGTTGTTTTGTCCGTAGTTTTTGCGGATTATGTTGTTGCTGGAAAACCACGCCACGATGTCGCGGCTGTTATAGACGTAGTTTCGCTCGATCAAATTTTCGTGCGAATACCACGCGCGCACGGCGTCGCCGCGTCTAGGCACGTCAAAGCCCTCTTTTGAGGTGATGTTGTTATCCCTGATGACGGCTTGGTTGCACTCTGATAGCTCGATACCGAAAAGCACGTCTTTAAAGCGGTTTTTCTCGACTAAAATATTATTGCCCTTTGCACAGCTTATGCCTGCATCTAGGTTCATCTGACTCGTGCCGCTGCCTTCGATGTTTAAATTTATAAGCTTTACGTTTTTTGCCGTTACTTTTATCACGCTTGATTTGCGGTCGCCTCGTATCACGGCGTTCTCGCCTTTGCCTATTATCGTTAGCGGCTTACCTACGATTATATTTCCCTCGTAAAGTCCGTCGTTTAGGCGCAAGATGTCGCCCGGTTCGGCGGCGTTTATAGCGTCTTGCAGCGGACCGGCAAAGGCCGTCAAATTTAGCGCGCAAAAGAGCAAAAGCTTAAATTTCATTTGGCTTCTTTTAGCTCTTTTTTCTTTGAAAATACGGCTAGGATACAAAGCGCGCTCATAGCCATCATCACCCAAAATCCTATGCTAGGATACGAGTGCGTCGTAAACTGCGCGACCTTGCCGTCGCCAAGCACGGTCGGCATAAACGGTTTTATCTTAAACGCGCCCCACTCTTGCATATTGTGTCCGTACCAGTATAGCCAGCCCGCAAACGCGCCCATAAAAAGCAGCGGAGCGATAGAGGGAAGCGCCATGAGCAGGGAGTTAAATTTGCCGTCGTAGTATAAAAAGGCTAGCATGCAAAGCGTGGAAATGAGCAAATAATAAGGCGCGATAGCGCGCTCGACGTTGCCGCCGTGCTCCATCGGATACATGCCGATGTAGTGGTTTATGGTGTTCATCTCGTGCACGTCTCCGCCGTATCCGTCAACGTGGAAATAAACCGGAATGCCGTCCGGAAAGGCGTCTTTCGGGTAGTTTGGCGCTTCAAGCGCGACGTACCAGATAGGAAAAGACGGCGTGCCGATCTCGGCTTTTTGCTCGATCGCTTTTTGCAGGCTGGCTTTTACGTCGTCTGGCATCAAGTGATTTTTGTACTGAAACGAGGTGTAAAGGTCGTAAATTTTATACGAATATCCGGCAAGCGGCTCGCCTGCGGCGATTTTAGCCTTCGCGCCGAACCATCCAAGAACCGGGATCGTAAAACAAACGGTCATCAAGACTAACGCGATAATAGTGTAAATTTGATACTTCTTCATCGTTTCTCCTTTATTAAATTTAAAAAATTTTTCGCAAAAGGCTTTTTAAATTTAACGTAGGAGGCTCGGGTTACGCGCGCCGAGCCTCAAATTTAGCGGACTGATTCGGACCGCTAAGCCCGAATCAAATTTGGATTACATTCCCGCGTTTTCGTCGATCCATTTTAGATATTCGATGATATCTTTGATCTCTTGATCGCTCATGTGCTGATTAGGCATTCTTAGGTTAAAGTAGTCGATCATAGACTTGATATACTCGTCGCCGTAAAATTTAGACGGATCTTTGACAAAGTCAAATACCCATTTCTCGCCGTTTTCATGGCGTAAAAGAACGCCGGTTAGATCTGGACCCGAGCTAACCTGACCGATGACGTGGCAGCCGTTACAACCGCCTTTTAGATAGGCTTCCTCACCTTTGGAGGCAGCCGGGCTCATAGGCGTGGCGATCTCTTTAGCGAGATTGTTTTTGGCTCTTAGGCCGACGTCCGCGGTTTTAACCATATACTGCCATACTTGGTACTCCCAAAGTATCGCGCCGTTTACGTCGCCTTTTTTATAGGCTTCGTCGGCTTTTGCTTTAGCCTCGGGGATTTTGCCGTATTGATCCAGCGCGTCGGTGACTAGCTCTTTTACCTTAGGATACTTTTCGTAATGCTTTTCTTTTAAGTAAGCCACTACGCTTTGGATAACTTCGTCGGTAGCTTTATTCGTAGCGATTACTTTATCGTATTCGGCTTTTAGAGCTTCCGGACTTAGGGTTTTCAGCTTGCTTACTTTAGCCGATTCGTATTTTTTGTTAGGATCTTTAACAAGCAAGTAACCCATCATCTCAAGGTGCAATGCAGAGCAAAATTCGGTGCAGTAGTAAGGGAATACGCCCTCTTCGTCCGCTACGAAATTTACGGTTGCGGTTTTACCCGGCTCTAAAGAGGCGTGGATGTTGTAAAGATCCACGGTAAAGCCGTGAGTCTCGTCCTGCGCGCGCTCTAGGTTCGTTAAGTGGATGGTTACGTTGTCGCCTTTATTTACCTCGATATGCTCAGGGTTGATGTGGCTTCTGATCATAGTGGCGTAGACGGTTACGTTTTTGCCGTTGCGCTCGACTCTTTCTTGTCCGGCAAGAGTTGCAAACGGACTTTCTTTACCCGTGCGAGAGTTTGTTCCCATGGCGTAGGTGGTAGCCGGTTTTAGCTTGCTAGCCTCGATAGATATAACGTCGTGAGGCTCGCCAAGAGGTATCGGCATATCGTATAAAAGCTCCATCTTAGCGCCCGTAGTGTCGATTAGCTGGTGGTTTTGCGGGTGGAGAGGGCCTACCGGGTTAAAGCGGTCGATTGATAGCTTGTCAAGAGCGATTACGTATTTGCCCTTAGGTTTGGCTGATTTTCCCTCCATCGCGTCTAGGTGTCCGATATTGTAGTGGACGTTGATCCTATCTAGGACTTTTAAATTTTTATAGTCCCATTTGACGATCTGGCTATCGACGTAAAGCGAGGTATAAAGTACTCCGTCTTGCGCGTCGAACGCCGTGTGTAGAGGTCCAAGGCCGAGTTCTACTTGTCCGTGTAGGGTCTTTTGCAAATCAAGAATCGGTATGCCGTAAGAGTCGGTGCCGGCAAATTCTTTTTTGTCAATTAAATTTTTGATCTTTCTAAAGTCAAAAACCGTAGCGTGCGTATCTAGCTTACCGCCGATAACGATATATCGGCCGTCCGGGCTAACGTCTACGCCGTGCGGGCTCTTTGGCTCGGGGATCAAAAATAGCGCGCCGGCTTTAACGGCAGCCTCTATCGTAACTACTCTGTGGCCGTTTATCTCTCTGTAGTTTTTCTTGTCTTGAGCTAGTTTTTCTAAAATTTGCCAGTTATAAACGTGCAAATAGTCTGTATCGTTTCTACTAGCGCCCGCTTCAAACGGAGGCAAGCCTTTTTCGATACCTCCGGTGTACATCTCTGAGTTTATGGAGTTAGAAAACGCCCAGCCGAAGCTCTCGCCTTTACCCGCGTCGCTTAGATCCTGCCAATACGGAGGAAGCTCAAGCGAGAAGGAAGCTTTCTCGTCTATCTTGCCTTTTGGATAGTCGAATTTCCAAAACGTTACCGCGCCGCGGTATGCGCTTTCGTACTCGTCTATCGAGTGGTAGCCGTTATCTAGCGGAGCCGCGTACTGCGCCGCTTCGATGACGTACTCGCTATTTGGAGTGATGAAGCTACCGCCGTGTTCGCTTTTTACGATTGGATTAACGACGATTTGCGTAGTTTCAAAATCGTGCAAATTTATCACCGCGATACGAGGGTTAGCCTTGTCGTTGATGAAAAGATAATCGCCGACGTATTCGCCGTTTTTCTCGGTTAGAGCAGGGTGGTGAGTGTCGCCCCACGAAAGCTCCTTGCCCCTAATCGCTCCGCTTTTTAGGATGGCCTTAGACTCCTCGTCAAAGCCGTATCCCTGCCAAGGCTCGGGCGTAAAGACGCCGATAAATTTGTAAATCCTCATCGAAGGTACGCCGTAAACCATCACCTGTCCGCTTTGGCCTCCCGAGGAAAAGACGATATAGTCGTCCTTCTTGCCGCTTGGTTGATACGTTTTAGCAGCCGCTAGGACGTCTTTTTCCGTTAACCCGCGCGCTTTCATGATAGCTTGCAAATCGCTATCTGCCGCGCACGCACTGCTAACGGCAAACGCCATACACGCCGCCGCAACGATGCCTGAACCAAAAATTTTGTTCATTAAAAATCTCCTTTCTTAAGATTTTATTTATAAATTTTAATTTCGCCGTTTATGCTTACGGTTATTATATCTTCATTATTATTAAAAACGCTTATTATCGCATCCGAATTTTTCCCGAGCCGCTCTATATCCGTAAAATTTGCGTTCGCGCGCCAAATTTCGCCGTTATCAAGGCCGATATAAATTTTATCCCGCACGGATAGCAGGCTTTTTATCCGTAGATTCGAGATTTTATAAATTTTTGCGTTTAGGCTTTTTGGGGCGATCTTGCGCGTATTTGCCGAGGGTTTCGTATCTAAAAAATTTATGCTCGTTTTTTTGCGCGACAAATTTACGTCCGCTTCGTTTTTTGCGGTTTTATCTGCTAAATTTGCCCCTAGTTTATCGCTGCGTGCTTGCGGCAAAACCGTGTTTTGGCTTAAATTTACGTCCGTTTTATCCGCCGCATTTGCTTTAAAGCCGTCCTTGGCGGCTTTGTCTTTAAATGCGCTTAACGAC